>SLSP01000349.1 GCA_007130345.1 Thermoflexales bacterium | reverse complement strand
GGGGCCTCGTCATCCTGGCGGGCATCGCCGGCGTGCTCATCGTTCGCCGCCGCGCCCCGCGTCGCTCACAGTGAGCGGCTGAAAAGTTTCGTGACGTTTGACGTTTGACGCTTCACGTTTTACAGGCCCCTTTGCTCTCATAGATGAAATATACCGCACAATTGACTCTACTGAAGGTGCCCTAAAAATCCTATTTTTTAGAAATTTGATACTACAGTAGATTTTTCGCGTGCGAATATCGTATAGATAGTGGGTCGCGTGTGAAAAAATCAGATTTTTGCCCTTTTTTCAGGAGAGTCACACTTTATCACACAAGGAGAAGCTATGCCTTCGGCAGAAACTCTGCGTACTTTCGTAGCCTTGCCCTTACACGACACCGCGCTGATCGAGCGGCTGGTCTCCGTTCAGCGCCGCTTGCAGCGCGAATGCCCCTATCACACCGTCCGGTGGGTGGATTCTAAGGCCATCCACCTGACCCTGTTCTTCTTGGGCGATATTATCGCCCCGCGCCGCGCGCCCATCGAAACCGCGCTCAAGGTGGTGGCCGATGTGGTGCGGCCCTTCGAGTTTCAGGTCAAGGGCCTGGGCGTGTTCCCCTCATCCCGCCGCCCCAAAATTATCTGGGCCGGCGTACACGAACCGACCGGGCAACTCAAGCTGCTGCATCGCGCGGTGAACGAGGCGTTGGAGCATGTGGGCTTCGAACCGGACAGCCGCCGCTTCAAGCCGCACATGACGCTAGGGCGCATCCGCCGCCGCGTCACCCGCGCCGATGCCGCCATCATCGGCCACATCATCGAGCGCACCGACCTGGAGGTGTGGGGCGAGGACACAGCCCGCGAGATCGTCTTCTTCCAGAGCGTGCTCACGCCCCAGGGGGCTGAGTACACGGCGCTGGCCCGCTTCCCCCTGGGAGGGTGACGCTGCCCCCCGATTGGCGCGCGCGCCCGCGTGTGGCGGTGGTGGGTGGCGCATCGCCCTCGGAGCAGGAGATGGCCTGGGCCGAGGCCGTGGGGGCGGCCCTGGGACGCGCCAACGCCGTGCTGATCTGCGGCGGGCTGACGGTGGGCATCCTCCCCAGCTGCGATGTCGCGGAGGCCAATCCTTACGTGGCGATCCCTATCGTGACCGGGCTAGGCGAGGGGCGTAATCTGCTGGTGGTGCGCAACGCCCAGGCCGTGATCGCGGTGGGCGGGGCATACGGCACCCTCAGCGAGATCGCGTTTGCTCTGCGATATGGGCTGCCCGTTGTCGGGATCGGCACATGGCGCGTGGAGCGCGCCGGCCTGAGCGTGCCGCTGTTGCACGCCGCCTCACCAGAAGAGGCGGTGGCGCGGGTGATGGCGCGCATTGGCGGGTAGGCCATAGCACAGCGCGGCGGAAGTCCCACCTCAGTTAGCCTAGCTCAGAGCGGATCGTCAGATCCGCGACTATACGTCCAAACGGGGAACTGACGTTCCCCTGGAAGCACATTCAACCGGGGAGTGATGTGTGCCGCGCTGTACTAGGCCAAAACCCGCTTGCAGACGGCGAGGGTCTTCTCGGCGGTCGCCGCCCACGTGAACCGGCGCGCGCGCGCCAGTCCCGCCGCGCGCAGACGGTGACGCAGCGCGGCATCCTCGGCCAGTTGGCGACACGCGGCGGCCAACGCCGCCACGTCCTCCGGATCGACGCACAGTCCCGCTTCGCCCACCACCTCGGGCAGGCTGGCGCGGTCGGCCACCACCACCGGCGTGCCACACTGCATCGCCTCCAGCGCGGGCAGGCCGAATCCCTCATAGAAAGACGGCATCGCCAAGAGCAAGGCCCCGTTGTACAGCGCCACCAACGCCTCTAGCGGAACTCGCTCGATGAAGTGAACCCACGGATCGAGCCGCAAGGACTGCACGCGAGCGAAAATCTCATCATAGAGCCAGCCGGGGCGGCCCGCGATGACCAGATGCCGCTGTTCGCCCGCCGCGTGGAGGTGCGCCAGCGCCTCCAACAGCCCTGGAAGGTTCTTGCGCGGCTCCCACGTCCCCACGAAGAGCAGGTAGCCGGGTTCCAGGCCGTATCGCCGCAACACGGGTTCGACAGCGGCGGCGTCCAGGGGGCGGAACACCGCGTCGGCGGCGAGGTGGGCCACCGTCACCTGCTCCGGCGGGACGTGGAGCAGGTGCTCCAAATCACGCCGGGTGGCGCGCGAGTCGGCCAAAATAGCATCGGCGCGGGCGACGGCCCACGCGATCTGCGCGTTGTAATAGCGGCGCGCGTCGGCGGTGAGGTACTGCGGATAGTGGAGAAAGTTGAGGTCATGCACCGTGATGACGAACCGCCGCGCGCCCCACGCCGGCGGGATGAAATCGGTGCTGTGGAGCACGTCCAGGCGCAGCGGGAAAATCTCCGCGCCGAGGGCATAGCGTTCGAGGCGATGATGCGGGGGCGTCCACGCCCGGTAACAGCGCGCGCCGGGGATCGCCAGAGGGTCGGATTCCCGGCGGTGGGGGATGAAGGTCAGCGTCTCTGGGGGAACTTGCCGCGCCAGGGCTTGCGCCAGATTCCGGGCATAGCGAGAGATGCCGCCCGGCGCGTAGGCGTGCAATCGCAGGTCAAGGCCGATGCGCATGGGAGCGCGTGGCGGAGGTGGCCTAATCGGCCATCTGCCCCGCGTGACGGCGCAGGGCCAGGGGGATGCCGATAAGGCCCACCGGCGTCAACAGGATCAGCGCGGTGATTATAGAGCCGCCCAAGAGCACGCCGAGCAATCCCACCGGGGTGCCGGTCATAATCGACGCGCCCCCGGCTATTGCGATAACCAGCGCCAAATTCCACAGGCCGTGGAATATGACGGCGACGAGGTAAAGGATCGGGAGCGCCCACCAGCGCCGGTGCCAGGCCAATCCCAGGCCTAGCCCGACCAGGCCACTGGTCAGCGCGTGCATTCCCGTCGCCATAAACCGCGATCCCGCGCTCGCGTACAAGCCGGAGATGTCCGTAATCCCCCCCAGGCTGTTGGTCACGCCTTCGACCATCGCAAAGCCAAGCCCACACGCGACGCCCCAGACAAAAGCGCGGGCGAGCGAGGGGCGCGTCACCTGCCCCATCACGGTGATGATGAGGACTTTGCCTAGCTCTTCGATGAGCGGCGCGATGACGGCCACGACCAGGATGAGCACGCTCAACACTACCGGCGACATCAAAACGGGCAAGACTTCTTCCATACGCGGGGGAGCGACGGCCCATTGCTGGAACATCCGCCCGATACGTTCCACTTCGGCCATCCCGCCGGGGAGAGCCGCGGCGACGATGGCGACGAAGAAGCTGCTGCCCAACAATCCGAGCACTTGCACGACAAAGGCCAGGGCTATCGAGGCAATGCTGCCCGCGATGGCGATGAACATCTGGCGGAGCGTGACGGTGGCCTGATGCCCCGCCGCCCATCCCACAGCGGCCAGCCAGAGCAGCGCGGGGCTGACGACGGCAGCCGCGAGCAGCCACGCGAAGAGGGGCGTGCCATACGCCCGCGTGGGCAAAATCAAGCCCCCTGTGAAGATCAGGATCGTCAACGCCCCCATCGCCACCAGCGGCCACCCGCCGTAAATCCGGGGGGAAGGCGTCTGCTGCCACCCCGTGAGGCCCGACCAGATCAGCCCGCCGCCCAGGAATATGAGGATGCCCCCCACGCCCCACGCCATCCCGCGCAGGGCTTGGGCATCGGGATCGGTCAGCACAAATCCCAGGAGCAGCAACAGGCTGCCGCCGAGCACGGTCATTATCCCCAGCCCCCCGACCACGGCCCACAAGCGTTGGATGTTTTCGCGCCGTTGGTTCATCGCGTTTTCCAGAGCCTATTGGCTGATGGTGATGCCGCGCAGCACCTCGGCTGGGGGCGCGTCATGATCGCTCATCATCCGTTCCCCCATCGCGCGCAAGATGTCCATACCTTCGACCACTTCGCCGAGCAGCGCGAACTCCGCCGGGGTCTGGCTCATCAGCACCAGTTGTTCGTAGGCCGCCGGCCCCAGGGTGATGAAGAACTGGCCGTTGGAGAACATCCACACCAGGCCCTCGTTGGGGACAAATTCCCGCTCTTCGCCCAAACACTGGTAGCCCGGATAGCCGATGGTGGTGTTGGTGGGATCGCCGGTCACGCTGGCGAAGTCCTGCTGCACAAAGAAGAATTCCGCCCCATCATACCAGCCTTCCTGGGCCAGGAAAATGAAGCTGTTGGCGTGAACCGGGGCCAGGTGGGGCAGAAGCTGCACTTCCACATCCCCCAGGCTGGTCTGCAAAGTGGCCCGGTACTCCGCGGAAACGTCCAGCGTCATCTCTGGGGACGCGGCGTAGAACAGGGTGTCCCGGTTATCCAAGAGTGTCCGAAACGCCGCGAGGCCTTCGTAGGAGAAGCCCATATCCGTAGGGAAGAGATAGTCGTCGAAGATCAGGGTCGGGGTGCCCGGCAGTTGCAGGTCGGCGGCCAGCATCATCTGGAGTTGGACTTTGGACGTGTACGTGCCCTCATCCAATGCCTGATCGAACGCCGCCATATCCAGGCGCAGTTCTTCCGCGAACTCGCCCACGCGCTCGCGCGCCGCTTCGAGATCCATCGCAATCCAATAAGCGTTCAGCATCTCCAGCACTTCCATCTGCTGCTCCTCAGAGAGCGGCTGCGATTGCAGCATCGAGTATAGGGAGTAGCCTTCGCGCGCTTCGGCGAAGAGCAGGTCGTGCATTTCCCAGAACTTGCCTTGCGCGCCGGCCGCCTCGGCGGCCTCGGCGACCAACATCGACATATCGCGGAGCTCCGGCAACGGAAAATGGCGGTATACCAGCCGCACATCGGGATGGGCGTCCAGGTATGTCTGCAAACCAGCGGCCATCCCCCCGCTGCCAGGGCACTGGAAATCGGAGTATTTGTAGATGACGTATTGCGCATCTTCGGCCTGGGCACCGGTAGCCCAGTCATCCTCTGTCTCTGGATGTACGGCGAGTTGGGAGAGCGGATACGCCTCGCACGTCCCCGGAATCTCCGGGGCGACAAAGTCGGCCAGATCGACCGGCGCAAACGTTGAACGCTCGTCCGTGTCCGGCAATGCCGATACGGGGGCGGCTGTGGGCGTGGCTGTCGGCTCCGGTTCCGGCGGCGAACCGCAAGCGCCCAGCACGAGCATACTGATAAACAAAGATATTCCCAAGACCCACTGTATTTTCTTCATTCTGTCACTCCTTGTGTAGCGTTATCACGGGTATAGAACCGCGTCTCATTATACCACACGCGAAAATTCCCCGGTCAGGGGCCGGGGAATTCAGCGTCGCTCAGGGATGGGGCGTGGCGCTTGCGCCTCCGCCTTGTTCCGGGGGTTAGGCGTCCGCCGGTGGGGGCCAGAAAGGCCGGCGTTCCATCCGCCACAGCCCGTACAGCCCGACTAAGAACGCCAGGCCGCCGGCGAGGTAGCCTTCCACAAACGTGGCCTGGGTCACAAAAATAGCCACCAATCCCAGGAGAAAGGCTCCAATGTAGAGGACGAGAACCGCTTCGCGGCGGGAGAAGCCGGCGTAATGCAGGCGGTGCGAGCTGTGATCGGTGCCCGGCGTGGTCAGGGGATTCAGGCCGCGCTTGAGCCGGGAGAGCGTTACCAGGGTGGTGTCGAAGATGGGGATGCCCAACACCAGGATGGGAATCATCCAGGTGACGAACCGGGGATTGCCGGGGAAGCGCAGTTTGATGCCGATGGCCGCCAGGGTAAAGCCCAGGAACAGGCTGCCAGAATCGCCCATAAAGATGGTGTACGGGATCCAGTTATAGAGGAGGAAGCCAACACACGCCGCCATCACGGCTACGGCCAGTGTGCCCACGAGGAACTGGCCGCTGAACGCGCACAGCAAGGCGAAGTGCGCCGCCGCAATAGCCGCCACACCGCCCGATAGTCCATCCATGTTATCCAGCAGATTGAAGGCGTTGGTGACGCCCACCATCCAAAGCACGGTCGCGCCAAAGTTCAGAAGCGGATGGGGCAACACCGAGATGCGGATGTTGGTGGAGAGGAGTATCCCCACCGCCACCAGTTGCCCGATTAGCTTGGGGAACGCGCCCAACGTGAAGCGATCATCCCACAGCCCCAGAAAGGAGACCAGGGTGGCCCCGACCAGTATCCCTGAGAGTTGCGCGAGGTTGTACGCGCCTCCCAGGAGCAGCGTGATCAGCAAGATGCTGATATACATAGCGACACCGCCTAAACGCGGTGTCGCTACGGTATGGATTTTGCGTGAGGGATCCGGCGCATCCATAGCGTGAAGCTGGATTCCCAATTTGCGGGCCAGCGGGGTCCCTAGCACGGCCAGCACCAGCACGCCCATAAAAACGACCAGGTAGGTGCCCATCGCTAAGGCTCCGGTTCCGGTTCGACGGGGATGACCTGCGGCTCCAGCGAATCGACGAGTTGCTGCATCGTGGCTTGCTGCGCCTCCGGGGCCAGCATCAAGGCTTGATTGGCCGCATCACGGGCCGCGTCGATGTCGTCGATGTTGGAGTACACGATAGCCAACAGGCGGTACAATTCCCACGCGCTGCGGTCTCTGGCGCACCGTTCCACCGCGAGGGTCAGAGTATCCAGCGCATCATCCCATTTGCCGTGCTGCACCTGTAGCGTCCCCAAGACCTGCCGCACGGTGCAGTGCTGTGGGAAGGAGCGGCGAGGAGCTTCCAAGGCCATCTGATAGGCCTCGATAGCGCCATCGGCATCGCCTTGCGTGGAGCGCATATCGCCCAACAGCATCCACGTCTGCTCGAAGTCGGGGTCCACCTGTAGGGATTGGGTGATGATTTCGTGGAACATCACCATATCGTTCATATCGCTGGCATACAACTGCGCCAGTTCGTTCCAGATAATGGGGTTGTTCGGACTGAGCATCAGCGCGGTCTCATAGTTTTCCTGCGATTTTTCGAGTAGCGCTTCCCGCTGCGCCGCCAGATCGGCCAGTTCCGCTTCGGTGAGGTCAGGCGCGCGCATATCCATCGCCACGCGGGCCGCCCACGACTTGTAGAACCGGGCCAGGTTCGCGCTGTGATCCGTGTTGAGCGGGTTCAGTTCGCGGGCGTGCAATAACACCCGCTCGGTCTCGTCGAAGTAGGCCCGCTGTTGCTGCCGCTGCTGCTGCTCCCAGGACGCAATCCACTGTTGCATCAGTTGTTGTTGCTGCGTCGCGTCCAAAGAGGCCCAGTCCACCGAAGCCTGCCACTGCGCCTGCTGCGCGTCCCGCTGCGCTTCATCCAGCGCGTCAAACTGCACCGGATACCCCTGGGTCAACTCCAGATAGGTCTTGCCCAAGAAGAGGTTGTAATAATCCTCGCGCGGCACATAGTCCAATGACTGCTTGTAATGGGCGATGCCGATTTGCTTCTCGTTGATACTGCGGCTGTTGGCGAACACGCCGCCCTGTTTGAAGACGATATCGGCCCGGATCAAGTCGTAGTTGGTTCTCTGGTTCACGTAGATACTGCCTAGCAGCAAAACCGTCAGGATCAAGGCCGCCCATCCGCTGCCCCACTCGTCGGGCAGCGCGCCTTCCCACATCGCCAGCGTGCCGGCGACGATCATTGTGAAGAAGATCAGGAAGTAGTACCGTCCTAGCAGCCCGGCCAGCGTTATGGCGATGTTGACCACATCCCGCGAAAGGGTCTCGATACTCGCCTGATCTACCGGTATCTTGGTCAGCATCGCCTGATGCTCGGCGACCATACTTCCGAACATCAGCAACCCCATCAGGGAGATCAGCGCGTAGACGAAGAGCGCGATGCCCCAAGCCTGAGCATCTTGCTTGAACAGGCCCTCGCGGTCATACTCGCTCAACCCGACCAGGCCGAAAACCAGCCAGGTGAAGAAAAAGATCATCAGCGCGCCATAGGATTGCACTTCCTCTCCGCCAACCAAGCGCGTGGTCAGGGATTTGGTGAAAATCTCATAGGCAAATTGCGAGCGGGTAGGATTGTTGATGAAGTCGAAGGCCAGGGTGCCGAGCAGAAACGTCCCCACCAGACTCAGGACGACAACGGGGATGACCCAGCGTGGCATGCTTTGTTGCCGAGATTTCCGGCGGCGGCTTTGACGGGCGACCGTCACGGTGGGATCCGCGACTTCTTCCACGCCAGCCACCCATTGCTTGCCCAACACCACCAGTAAGCCGGCCATAGCCCAGAACGTCGTCCGCGTGGCCGCAATGGCAATCCCGAAGTTGATCTCGACGAAGTGGGCCATTATTGCCGTGATGATGGCGATGATCAACACAAGGTGGGGCTGCGCCAGAGGCGGGCGCGCCGACGTTTCCGGCGTGGCCTCATCCACGTCACGATACCGTCCCCAAAAGAGGTATCCGACGGCGCGCAGTGTGAGGTACAGCATCTTGCCCACCAGCATCCCTAGCGGAATCGCCACCGCGAAGAGGTACGCCCCTTCCAGGTTCGTGGCGATGATGAAGAAGACCAGGGCAATCACCACGTCCAGGGCGACGAACAGCGCGAACTGGCGGCGATTTTCCAGCAGGCCGAGCCACCGGAAGCCCCAATAGAAGGCGCTGCCAAAGGTGAGGATATAGACGGCCAGCCCAAGCACGCCGGTAATCGCCAGAGCGTCCAGCGTCTCGTTATGCGCGCGATCCGGCGAGGCCGTGCGCGCTTCGTAATGCCCCAGTTCCGGCGGATAAACGGAGTTGTAGGCGACGTACATCGATTCCGGGCCATAGCCGATCAGCGGGCGCACGGCGTTGAACGGATCTTCCGTGCCATCAGGATAGGTGATAGGATCGCCCGGCAGGATGAGGTCTACCGTGCCTTGCCAAATCAGTCCACGCACCTTGCCGGTGCCATCCTGCAACTGCGTGATGGTGGTCAGGCGGCGTAAAGCGTCCACCTCGCGGGCGCGGGCCTGGAGTGGGCCTTCCACGTTCACGGCCAGGAGCAGCAGGGCACCCACCATCCCCATCGTCCCCCAGCCAATCCAGAGCCAGCGCCAGCCCTTGCGCTCCACCACAAAATAGAGCCACAATCCTCCGAACAACAAGGCGGCTATCAAGCCCGCCGCATACAGCGGGATGGACGAGTCGCGCAGAAATGCCAACGCCGGCACGCCGCCCAACCATCCCAAGAGGAGGTAGAGCAGCCCGGCCGCGGCACCTGGCCCCGCCATCGCCCCCAGGCCGAATACCAGGCCCCGCCCGATGTCCACCCAGGAACCGCGCGCGCCGTCCTCTTCGGAGACCTGCCGCAATAACGAGATCAGCCCCAGGTAGGGGAAGAGGAACCCGATCACGACGACGCCGAGCCACGGGCCACGACTCTGTGAGAACCAGATGGTCAACAACTGCACCGCCAGGATGAAGATGTAGCCGGAGGCGCGCAAAATGTCGCTGAAGCGCGCGTCCTCTCGCGTTAGAATATCGCCGAAGCTCTCCACGATGCGCGCGCCGGTCAGCGGGACTATCATAATCAGGTACGCGGCCACGAAGATGGCGTTCCCCATATTAGAAGCCACGCGCCGCATAACGTCGCCGGCCCAGGGCAAGGGATCACTCCCGCTATGCTGCACAATCCCATAGAGCGAGACCGGCAAGCTGTTGAGAATCAGCACCGTCACCAGGCGCGAAAGTTGCGCGCGCGTGCGCAGGCTGGTCAGGATTGCGAAGAAAATCACCAGGTAGCCGAAGAGAGAATACGTTCCTTGCAATCGCTGATACGATCCCATGAAGCTCGTGTAGGGAACCACCGAGAACGCCGTGCTGATCAAGTAGACCAGCATCGTCAGCAGGGCCGGCATAACCAGCGGCGTGTTCCAGCTAAAGCGCACCGCCGCCGCCGCTCGATCTCGCAGTTTCTCATCCGCGTACCGCGCGATCCACAGAATCGCCATTACGACGGCCAGCGCGCGCAATGTCGTCAGCTTATCGGGTTCAAAGACGCGGCTGGAATAGACGTTGAAGAAGACGGGCGTGATGGTCACACCCAGCAGCCAGCCGATCTCTAAAGCCCGGTCACAAAATACACTTAATCGAGATGAACTCATTGACGAACTCCTTTCCAATCACAGACCCTGACACACCAGCGAGACATCTTCCCCTCTGGCAACCATCCATGCCGCTATAATATCCCAAAAACCCTCGCGATGTCATCAAATTAAGACTTCAGAAGTTGCATTGCTCTTAACTTGATACCACGAAGGTCATCATACAACACTCAGAGCAAAATACAAGAAGGGGGCTTTTCATCTGCCCCGAGCCCCTTCCTTTTAGAAGCGTGTCTGGCTACCTATCACTTTCGTTTTTGAAGACATCAGAAGACCAGCAGAAGCTACGTCATTTCGAGCGAAATGGAGCGTAGCGGAATGGCGTCGAGAAATCGCGCCTTTTTCGTGTCGTAATCTCAAATCATCGCTAGTACAGCGCGGCCGTAGTCGGATTGCCAATCCGACTTACGATAAGCTACTTAGACGCCCGCTTGGAGCTTGCTTATAAGACTGCTTGGTGGCCTCCTCCAGTTAGCCTCGCTCAGAGCGGATCGTCAGATCCGCGACGATCCGTCAGAACGGGGAACTGACGTTCCCCGTGGAGCACATTCAACTGGGGCGTTATTTATGCCGCGCTGTACCAGAAAGCGGGGTTGTTATCCAAACCAAAAATGGTGTATAATTGAGATGAACCAGGCTATCGTTATGGACACAGATGCGCCAGACACCCGAATATGTTCGTATGAACATTGACATCCACTTGGGGCGTGATAAACTGATTAGAATTATAGTATCCGTTCAGTTTTAGAGTGCGCTCGAAGTGCAAGGCCCTGGCTCGCGCAGTGTATGCCACGTATCAAAGCGCGTTGCACTTCACAAAACTATCGGCTACCCCTGATATTACGACATCTGGTATGCAATGCACAAGCACGCGAGATGCCCGGCAACGTCGCAAGAGGCACACGGGTCAACCCTAAACCCAGTTTCATCTTAAGGAGGTTTCCATGCGCGGAAACAAAACTCTGCTCATTGTCGTCGTCGTTATCGTCTTGCTTCTCCTGGTCGCGGTGGGCGGCATCTTCCTTTTACAGACGCCCTCTGTTGAAGAACCAGAAGGTGAAGAGACTCCCATGGCAGAATACGTGCCTTCCGATTTTACGGAAATTGTAGTCTCCAGCCAGAACATCCCGATGGGTATGCTGATCAACATCGAGGACTTCGCGGTAGAACTTCAAGCCTGGCCCAATGATTACCTGCCACGCCAGCACTATACCAACCTGAGCGAAGTCGATGGCAAATACGCCCGTATGAATATCCCCCTGGGGATGCCCGTGATGCCCAATATGCTCACCACCGGGGCCGACACGCTGAGCATGCCGGGGTCAGCGGCGTCCTTCTTCAGTCCGAGTAACCGCGTGGCCTATGCTATCCCGATGGATACGCAGGGCGCGGTAGCCTGGGCCATCAAACCGGGAGATCGCGTGGATGTGATCGCTGCCATCAAGATGATCTCGGTGGATCCGGAATTCCAGTCCCCGTATCCGATCAACTTCCTGGCCTTGCCCTCAAGTGACGAAGCCATAGATGAAGAAATCATCCGGGGCGAATACATCACCGGTCGATTTGAGACCTTCCCCAACGATCAGTCGGCCCTCATCTATGCCACCAGCACGATAGAACAAATCATCGTCCAACTCACCGTGCAAGATGCCATCGTCTGGCACATCGGCCTCTGGGAAGATACCGATCTGCCGGCCGGGCCGGCACCAGCCCCAGCACCGGCCCAGCCCGAAAATGATGAGGGCGGCGCTCCCAATATTATGGGCGGTATGCAGCAACAACAGACTACGGACGAACCGATAATAATTGAGGAACCTTATCGAGATGTCGAACCTATCACGCTGTTGGTAACACGAGAAGACGCGATGATCCTCAAGTACCTCTTGGAGATGGGCGCGGACCTGGACTTCGTGCTGCGGCCCTCCGGCTTCCAAGACATGGTCATCCAGCCACAACCGGTCTGGTCGCGTTACTTGATCGACAAATACCAGTACCCCGAAACGCTAGGGAACCTCCCGGTAGCCCCACAACCCATCCGCGTTCCCCTAACCGTACCGCCGCTAGAAACACCGCCACCAGATTAGGAGAGGTTACATGGCTGATAAAATTCGCGTAATGATTGTTGACGATATTGCGGAAACGCGCGAGCAGTTGCGCAAACTGCTCTCCTTCGATCCCGATATCGATGTAGTGGCTATGGCTGGTAGCGGCGAGCAGGCCCTTGAGGTCGTCGCCGGAGCCTATCCCGACGTTATCTTAATGGACATCAACCTGCCGGGAATAGATGGCATCGCCACTACCGGCAAAGTCATCGAAATCCTGCCAATGGCGCAGGTGATTATGCTTTCGGTGCAGGGGGAGACGGACTATATGCGCCGGGCGATGATGGCCGGCGCGCGGGACTATCTCACCAAGCCCCCGAGCGCTGACGACCTCCTAGACGCGATTCACCGCGCCTTCAAGTTGCGCCAAAAGATCGGGACCGGGCCGCTAGGCCCGGTCGCCGGCGCGAAGCCGGCGGCTGAATCTGCGGCCATAAGCCGCCAATTCGCCAAAGTCATCACCATGTATAGCCCCAAAGGAGGCACCGGTTGCACCACAATGGCCGTCAATCTGTCGATTGCCTTGCAAAGCCTGCTCGGAACAGATAAGAAAATCTGCCTCGTTGACGGCAATCTCCAATTCGGTGATGTGGCCGTGTTCATGAAGCTCCAGCCCACT
>SLSP01000174.1 GCA_007130345.1 Thermoflexales bacterium | reverse complement strand
CGTGTCCCAAACAGGGTGACTTTTGCGGTATTGCCTATTTTGACCTGGATTTGCCTCATCAGAAGCAGTATCTTGTCATTGGTTTTGACGTTTCACGCATGACGTTTGACGCATGACGTTTCACGCTTGACGCCGAAAAGTGCTGTGCCTACTATAAATATACGCAAAGCGCGCTATAAGTTCACCAAGAAGGCATGATTTTGGATAGAAGGCGGGCGTCAAACGTCAACGCCCATGCTCAATAGTCTCCAAGTGGGTAGCACAAAAACCTGGCGAGTCCCCTATCCAGAGAGGCTCGCCAGGTTTGCGACATATAGGGGCTATACCGCGCGGTTGTCAACGCGGCATCAGACGTACCGCTGGACAATCTCCTGTTGGGGCTTCCACAGAACCAGCCACCCGCCGATGAGCAGGATAAGCTGCGAGAGCAACACGCCCGGCAAGGTTATCCAGACAGGCATCCGCGCGCCCAATCCGAGGGGGAACACGGCCACGCCCACGCTGATGATGACCGCCTGCACAACCAGCGCGGCGATAGGCCGCCGGCGCAGCTTCCAGCAGACCCAGGCCGCGGCTGCATCGACTATGGGCATAGCCAGGTAATCCCACGCGCCGAACGGCGAGAAGAGGTTGGCGAAGCCCGTGCCGATGGCGAACGCCGGCGCGAACCAGGGTGCGAACAGGGCCAACGGCTTGAGCATCTCCGAAATCCTGAACTGCACCGGCCCAAACGCAATCGGCGCGACCGCCACCGTGAGCACAAAATAGCTGGCCGCGATCACGATGATGCGGCTGGTTTTGTTAAGCGTTGGATTTTCTATGATAACCTCCCGATGGACTGCGAGGGATCGCCGTCAGCCTGACGGCTAATGCCCGCAGGATGCGGGCGATCCTTTGCTTATCCCCCGCGCAACTTCGCGCCGAGGGCCTTCTCCACCTTCTTGATGACGCGCCCGCGCAGTTTCTCCACGTCCTTCTCACTCAACGCCTTGCCGGGCGATTGGTAGGTGAGCGCGAAGGCCAGGCTCTTCTGGCCCGCGCCCACCTGCGGCCCGCGATATACGTCGAAGAGCAAGGCGCGCGTCACCAGGGGATGGCCGGCCTGCACGATAGCGCGTTGCACGTCGATGGCGGGCGTCGCCTCGTCCACGATGAGGGCCAGGTCTTCGTACACCGGCGGGTAGGTGGAGATCATGCCCACCTCTTTCTCGGCGTCGGCGGCGCGGGCCGCGTCGAGCAGCGCGTCGAGGTCCCATTCCAGCGCGACGACGGGCTGCTCCGGCAGGGCGAAGGCTTCACGCACCAGCGGATGGACTTCGCCGAGGACGCCGAGGACGCGCTCGCCCACGACGATTTCGGCGCAGCGCCCCGGATGGAAGGCGGGATGCGCGCCGCGTCGCCAGTCTGCGCGGTCGGTCAGGGCCAGGTGCTCCAGCAGCCCCTCCGCGACGCCCTTGAGGTCGAAGTAGTCCAGCGGCGCGCGGTCGGCGGCCTGCCACCAGCGCCCCTCGCGCGGGCCGGTGATGAGCGCGCCCACGCGACGCGGCTCCGCCACGCCAGTCTCGCCAGACTCCGGATCGGGTGGGGCGGCGCGATAGAAGACGTGGCCCACCTCGAAGATGGCGACCCGTTCCAGGAAGCGCAGGTTGGAAGCGGCGGTGCGCAGCAGGCCCGGCAGCAGCGTCCGCCGCATGTGCGAGCGCTCCGGGGCCAGCGAATTCAGCAGCGTCACCGGCTCGCCGGGCAATTCTGCGTCCCCGCTCGTCGCCCCGTCCTCGGGGCGGCAAAGCAGGCGCGGCTCGTCCGCCGGATCGATGAGCGAGTAGGTGATCACCTCATCCAACCCCAGGCCCACCAGCAGGTCGCGGACGCGCGCCTCCTCTTCCAGCGAGAGGTTGCGGCGCAGCGGCGGCAGCGCCTCGTCGATGAGCGTGTGCGGGAAGTGGTCGTAGCCCCACACGCGGGCGATTTCTTCCACCAGATCCACCGGGCGCTCCACGTCGAGGCGGTAGGTGGGGACGCGCGCGGCCCAGGTCTCGTCCGCGCCCTCGGCCAGCTCGAATTCCAGGGCGGTGAGGATGCGCCGCTGCTCCTCGCGGGGGATTTGGACGCCGAGGAGGCGGTCGGCCAGCGCCGGGTCGAAGTGGAGCGCGCGCGGTTCTGGCTTGCCGGGGTAAAGGTCGCCCATCACGGGATCGATAACCCCACCGGCCAGGTCGGCCATCAGCTCGGCGGCGCGGGCGGCGGCCACGGCGGCCAGCTCGGAGTCCACGCGCTTGCCGAAGCGCGAGGCCGACTCGGTGAAGAGCTTGAGGGTCTGGCTGGTGCGCCGCGTGTTGATGAAATTGAAGCTCGCGGCTTCCAGCAGGACATCGCGGGTGGTGTCGGCCACCTCGCTATCGAGGCCGCCCATCACGCCGGCGACGGCCACGGGGCCGGCCCCATCGGTAATCAGCAGCATCTCGCCGTCGAAGGCGCGCGGCACGCCGTCGAGCGTCGTCATCGGCTCGCCCTCGGCGGCGCGGCGCACGATGATGGCCGGTTGGTCGCCATCGGGCCGGGCGTTGAGGTCGGCGTAGTCGAAGGCGTGGAGCGGCTCGCCCAGTTCCAGCATCACGTAGTTGGTGATGTCCACAATGTTGTTGATGGGGCGCATCCCGGCGCGGCGGAGGCGCATCTGCATCCACAGCGGCGAGGGCGCGATTTCGACACCGCGAATCATTGTGGCGGTGTAGCGCGGGCAGAGGTCGGGGTCGGCGATGACCAGTTCGAGGAAGTCCGGCTGCGCCACGGCGCGTAGGCCGAGACGCCCCATCGCTTCCAGCGGGGCGCGGCGGAGAGGGCGGTCGTAGAGCGCGGCGATTTCGCGCGCGATGCCGAAGACCGATTGCAGGTGGCCGAACGGCCCCTTGATATCGAAGTCGAGCACATAATCGCCCAACACGTCCACCAGCGGGACGCCCACGGGGGTGTCGGCGGGCAGGTAGATGATGTCGGTCTGCTCTTCGGCCAGGCCCAGCTCCTTTTCGGAGCAGACCATCGCGCGGGAGAGCACACCGCGCACCTTCGTCGCCTTGAGCTTGCGCTGCGTCCAGCCCTCGGCGTGGCCGTCGTAGAGCGTGGCCCCTTCCCAGGCGAAGGCCACCTTGAGATGCAGGCCCGTCTCGCCGGAACGCGCAAAGAGACTCGGCGCGCCGGTCACGGCGATCTCGCGCTCTGGCCCGCCGTAATCGACCTCGGCCAGCACCAGCCGGTCAGCGTTGGGATGCGGGCGCACGGAGAGCACCTCGGCGGTCGTGATTTTCTCCGGGTCCCAGGGCAGTTCCGCGCCCGTGTGCCCGATGATCTCGATGCCGCCCACTTCCAGCCCGGCCAGGTCAAGCCGCTGGCGCAGCGCATCGATGGGGATGTCGTCAATTTTTACATAATCGTTAATCCAGGATAAGGGGATTTTCATAGGTCACCTCTTTTTCGGTCATGCTTGGTGGGTTATGGGTAACGGGTGAAGGGTTAGGAGTATCTTCTGGTTTTCGATCTAAAACATAGTCGGTGATTGTCTCTAGCGTATCAATTCCCTGATATGCTTGGGCATCACTCATAACGTATCTCCTTACCCATTTCCTCTTACCCCTTACCCAAACTAGAACTGCCGCAAGAAACGCAGGTCGTTGCCGTAGAAGTAGCGAATATCCGCCACGTTGTACTTGGTGAGGGAAGGCCGCTCAACGCCGAAGCCGAAAGCGAATCCGCTCCATTCCGCCGGATTATAGCCGCCATTGTCGAGCACCACGGGATGCACCATCCCCGCGCCGGCGATCTCGATCCAGCCGGTGTATTTGCAGATGCGGCAGCCCTTGCCCCCGCAGAGCGTGCAATTGGTGTCCACCTCGATGCTCGGCTCGGTGAAGGGGAAGTAGGAACTGCGCACGCGCACATCGTTCTCCGGGCCATAGAAGAGGCGCGCGAACTGCTTGATCGTGCCGATGAGGTCGGTCATCGTGATGTCGCGGCCCACGGCCAGCCCCTCGACCTGGTAGAACTGGTGCTCGGAGCGCGCCGTGATCTGCTCGTAGCGGTAGCACTTGCCCGGCAGGATCACGCGGATGGGTTCGGGATAGCGCTCGCGCATCACGCGGACCTGCCCCGGCGAGGTGTGAGTGCGCAATAGCAGGCGGGCCTCGTCACCCCCCTCAATCCCCTCACTTGTGGAGGGAGATGAGGGATCCACCCAGAAGGTATCCCACATATCGCGGGCGGGATGATAGGCCGGGATGTTCAGCAGATCGAAGTTGTAGGCTTCGAGTTCCACGTCGGGGGCCTCGTACACCTCGAAGCCCATCTGCGCGAAGATGGCGTATAGTTGTCGCAGTGATTGCGTGGTGAGGTGCAGGTGGCCCGGCGCGACGGGGCGGCCCGGCAGCGTCACATCGACGGCACCGGCGGCCAGCGTCGCTGCGAGGGCGGCGCGCTTGTGTACCCGCGCGCGCGCTTCGTGGGCAGCTTCGAGGGCCTGCTTGATCGCGTTGACGCGCTGCCCGAACGCCGGGCGATCCTCTTTGGGCAATTGCCCCACGCTCCGCGTTTGCAATGTGACCGCGCCCTTGCGCCCCAGGTAATCCGCGTGCCAGCTTTCCAGCGCGGCCACGCTCTCGGTCGCTTCCAGCGCGGCCTGGGCCGTTTGGTAAACCTGTTCCAAATCATCGAATAAGCTCATGTGTCCTCCTGTGTGTAAATGACGGTAATGGATGATGGATGTTATGTCAAGTCCTGGAATGCGTTTATAGAACAAGTGTTCCATACCGCCTTGTTTTTGACAGGACAAGCAAGGTTTCCAGAAGTTTTAACGGTTCGTCCAGTCTCTCAAGAGAGTGCTGGCTTCAGTCGATGTTCCCATCTTATTGATCTTGTCAATCCTGTCAAATGGTTGGTGTCACAAAGCCTTCGCCACTACATCCCTTGAATGATCGGACACAATCGTACCCGTATTGTACCTGGAGATACTACTGACCAGCAAGCGCATAAGGAGCGATTACCCTCACATCCATCATCTGACAATGCCGAGTATTGCGCGAAAACAGCTCCGCCGCGTGGAAAATCGGATTTTTGGCAGTGGCGCAAAAGTCACCTTGTTTGGGACACGGATAAACACAGATTTCATGGATAAAACCGGAAAAAATCCGTGTTTTTCCGTGTAAATCCGTGTCCTTACTTGAAATCAACCGGGGACATCTTCTTGTCACAGGGTTAGTTTTGCGCTGCTGCGCTGAATGCTCATCTCGCGTGCGTCGGTTATGACCCGATGCGGATGGTCACAAAAGCGCATGTGTTGTACCTTTGCCTTTGTATGTTACAATGGAGAAGGTTGCTTGCGCGCTCATTCGCACGAGTAACGGTGGCACAGGTTTACAGTGTGTCTTAGTGTAAGGGGGGAGAACTTGCTATGAAAACGGATAACAAAAACCCGGTGGGCTTGCGGATGAGGTATCTGCTCTGGATCGATCTACTCTGTATTGTGCTCTCTATCGTGAGCAGTTTCTTCATTCGCTATGAGGCGCTTTTCCGCGTGGGTCCCTATCTGCGCCATAATTGGACTCTATTCATTTTAGTTCCGCTGGTGCGCTTGCCGGTGTATTATGCTTTTCGCCTCTACCGACGTCTGTGGCGCTACGCCAGCATCCAGGAATTCAAGGTGATCCTCATCGCCGGCGCTTTAGGCTCCGCGCTGGTTTACGTGTTTAACTTCGGGCTGTTGCCGTTGCTCAACATTCCCTACTGCCCCTCGCGTTCGATTTGGGCGCTGGAGGGCGGGATCAGTGTGGCGTCGCTTGGAGCGACGCGCTTGCTGCTGCGGTTATGGCAATCGCGAATGACGGCGGAAGACGCCGCGCGCCTCAAGGTGTTGACACAGAATCCTCAGCGGGTGTTGATTGCCGGTGCCGGAGATGCCGGCGCGATGATCTTGCGAGAGATACAAGGGAATCCAGGCCTGGGTCTTGATGTTGTGGGTTTTGTGGATGACAACCCTAATAAATTGCATATGCACATTTACGGGGTGCAGGTGTTGGGAATGCGCGGTGACATCGTGGATCTGGTCAAGAAACTGCGCGTCGATGAAGTTGTTATCGCCATGCCTACCGCGCCGGGAAAAGAGATCCGCGAGATCAAAGCGATTTGCGAAGCCGCGCGGGTGCGCTATAAGACGGTCCCCGGCGTCTATGAGTTGATTGATGGCACGGTGAGCATCACCCAACTGCGCGAGGTGCAGATCGAAGACTTGCTGCGCCGGCAATCCGTGGAGCTTGACTTGGAGAGCGCGGCCTATCTGCGTGACACTGTGGTCATGGTCACGGGCGCGGGCGGTTCGATTGGTTCGGAACTGTGTCGCCAGGTCGCGGCACAGCGGCCGCGTTGCTTGATCCTGCTGGATCAGGGGGAAAGCGCTGTGTACCATATTGATGGGGAATTGCGGAAACGCTACCCTAATCTGGCACTTATCCCGGTGGTGGCTAATATCCGCGATCTCAACCGTATGGAACGGGTCATGGCGCGTTACGCCCCGGAAATTGTTTTCCACGCTGCGGCCTACAAACATGTGCCACTTATGGAGATCAACCCCGAAGAAGTCGTGATAAACAACATCCTGGGCACGCGCAATCTGTTACAAGCGGCTGAACGCGGCAATGTCGAGCGTTTTGTCCTGATCTCCACCGATAAAGCCGTAGCCCCTTCTAATTTTATGGGGGCCAGCAAGCGTGTGGTTGAATTGTTGGTTCAGGATGCCGCCAAACGCAGTGGACGCGGCTTTGTGGCAGTGCGCTTCGGCAACGTCTTGGGCAGCGAGGGCAGCGTGGTACCGCTATTCAAGAAACAGATTGCGGACGGCGGCCCCGTCACTGTGACGCATCCTGACGTGGAGCGTTATTTTATGACGATTCATGAGGCGGTACAATTGGTAATCCAAGCAGCCACCTTGGGGGCAGGCGGTGAAATCTTCGTTTTAGATATGGGCGAACCGGTGAAAATCCTGGACTTGGCGCGTGATCTGATTACGCTTTCGGGCTTGCAACCGGACAGGGATATTGAGGTTGTGTTTACTGGTCTACGTCCGGGCGAAAAACTTGAGGAGCTTTTGTTCAACGAAGCCGAGTCGTATACCTTGACGGCACACGAGAAAATCTTTGTGGTAACAGAGGAGATGCCCATAGAAAGCCAGGCGTTACAATGGGGGGTGCAGAAGCTCATCCGGCTCGCGCAGGATGGAGAGGTTGATCGTCTGTGGGGCGCGATCCAGACGCTCGCACCTGAATGTTGCCATTTCCCTTTGGGAGAAGGGCAAAAGGCAGGGGAGGTAATCGCCACGGACGTCTCTGTGGCGTCACCGTGTGGAGTGGCTTTAGAGCCGGTGAGGGGATAGACTCTGTGCCCAATATCTCCTTAAAGCAACTGGTTGCCTGGATCTCGCGCCATGAACTGTGGCCCACCGCTGTAGGCGTTCTGTTGGCAACCCTTTCCTTGCGGTTTGCCCCATGGGGACTGGCGATCTTGGCCGCGCTCTGGCTTTCCCGTAGATTGGGCACCGGGCATTGGAGCATATCCACGCCGGTAGATTGGCCTGTTGGGGTTTTGGTTGTGATGGGTGGCGTGGCGTGGCTGGTCACAGTGGATCGCGCGGCCACCGCGCTGGCCCTCAGCCGTCTGCTGGCCGGTCTGGCTCTGATGTACGGGATCGTCAACTGGGCTAAAACCAGCGCGCGGCTGCTCCTCATCCTGTGGGGGACGACGATGTGCGCGCTGCTTCTGGCAGTGGCTACGCCTATGGTCATTCCCTGGCAGCGTGCCGGGTACATCCCCGCTGTAGCGACACGCATCCCCCACCTGGGGAATCTGAACCCCAATATGGTTGCCGGCGCGTTGGTGATGCTGGTGCCTTTTCCGCTGGCGCTTGTTCTGCATCCGGGCCGGAGTTTGTGGCGCGCGCTCGGTGCGTGCGTCAGCCTGCTTGTACTTGGCGCGCTGGCCCTGACCAAATCACGGGGGGCCTGGCTGGCGGCTATAACAGCGACCTGCATTATGGGAGCATCGCACTCGCTTCGACTTATGTGGTTGTTACCAACGTTGCTGTTACTCGCCAGTGCTTCCATTTGGCCGGGGCAAATCCTGGCCGCGCTAACTGTCTCGCCCCAGGGCGGGACGATTGCCGGGTGGAATCTCCGCGTAGAAATCTGGCACCGTGCGTATCACATTATCTTGACCCGTCCCCTCACGGGGTATGGTGCGGATACTTACCAGCACATCGCCAGGATATTCTTTCCCGCCAACTCGCCGGCAAGTCCTATGCCGCACGCGCATAACCTCTATTTGCAGGCGGCGCTGGATGTGGGCGTGCCGGGGCTGATCTCCTTTCTTGTACTCGTGGCACGTACTGTCCAGCACAGCACGCGGGCACTGCACGGCTATCCGTTAGATACAGTGTTACGCAGCGCTGCCTGGGTCGGTTGCGCGAGCCTGACAGCGATGTTGGTTCATGGATTGGTAGACGCCACGACATGGATCGTCGGTTGGGGCGCGCCTTTGCCCTGGCTTGTTATCGGACTTCTGTTGGCCGTTGTTTATCAGGCACGACAAATCGCGCACTCACAGGAGATAATCGCAGATGTCTTTGCCCTCTAAGCGCGCGGCCATGCGCGCGTGGTTGCCGTGGCTGGAGGTGCTGTGCGTCACCTTGATCGCGTTGCCGCTGCTATTCCCCACCTTGGACCCCAAAGTGACGTTAGCCGCCCTGATATTGCTTGCTGTGTGCTGGATTGGGCAACTGTGCTGTGCCGCTACAACTTTGCCGGTGACACCTTTCAACGGCGCGCTGTTGCTTTGGTCTATCGCGCTTGGCGTGGGTATCAGCGTGACCGCGTATCCCCTTGAGACCCTCCCCAAAGCGACCGGGCTGCTGTTGGGGCTGGCGATCTGGCGCGCGTTGACGGTATGGGGCGCTACTTGGCGACGCTTGCCGTGGGCTATAGGTGGCCTAGTTTTACTCGGTGGCGGCTTCGCTACGTTAGGGATGTTGAGCGTGCGCTGGGGGGCCAAAGTGCCGTTCTTAAGCGCATTGATCGCCCGGTTGCCCCAACGCTTGCTTACCTTGCCGGGCGGGCCGGAAGCCGGTGTGAACGCCAATCAACTAGCCGGTACTGTCATCTTGCATGTACCCTTGCTCTTGGCTTTAGTGTTCGCGTATTGGGGGCCACACCGGGGACTACGTTGGCTCGGACGGGGATTTAGTCTCATCGCGCTGGCATTCTTCGCGGGCTTACTCATTCTCACCCAATCCCGCAGTGGCTGGATGGGCGGCGCGGCGGGTCTCTTGACGCTAGGCGGGCTATGGGGCTTGACTGGTGGGGCGCGCTGGCGTCGGGCCACGCTGGTGCTTACCGGGTTGATAATAGCGGGCGTAATTATCTTCCTCACCCAGTCCCCCCCGGCAATTTTCTCCTCGCTGTGGGATACGCCCGGCGGGGTGGATACAGCAGTGGGTACGCTATCTCTCGCCGGGCGCGTAGAAATTTGGAGCCGCGCGCTCTACGCTATCCAGGATTTCCCCTTCACCGGTTGCGGCTTAGGTACCTTCCGCGAAGTTGTCTGGGTGCTATATCCGCTATTCACCATCGCGCCGGATAATGACTTCGCGCACGCGCACAACATATTCCTTCAGACAGCCGTAGATACCGGAATCACAGGGTTGATAGCCTATCTCGCCCTGTTGCTGATTGCCGGTTACGTGGGATGGCGCATTGCGCGGCGGGATGCGCGGCTGCGTCCAGTTGCGCTAGGTCTGGTAGCGGGCCTGGTGGCCTTGCACGTTTACGGATTGACCGACGCGCTGGCCCCCGGTTCCAAACCGGGACTTATCTTCTGGTATGCTCTGGGCCTTTTGAGCCTGATGGAACAGTTGACCTGCCCACTGCAAGCGGCAGACGGAGGCTAATCTGCATGGATGCAAACACCTCACCGTATCTGGCTCTGTGGCAGCACGGGCATCTACTGGCATCAGAGCGCCATCTGCTTGCCTGGGCGCAGGCGCAACGCTTGTTGCCGCTCTTGCTTTGGCGCGCGCAACAGGCCGGATGGGAACTCCCCGCTGCGGTTGTCCAAGCCGCTCGAGCCGCGCGCTACCGCGTGCAAGCGCACCACCTATTAGCAGAAGCGCAACTGCGCGCGTTAGGTGAGGTGGCCCAAGAGTTGCGCATCCCGCTCGTGCTGGTCAAAGGCGCGTGCGTGGCACACGCCTATCCTGAGACCTGGCTGCGCTCCTATAACGACATTGATCTTTTGATTGCGGAAGAAAACCTGGACGTTTTTTTGCCGCTTGTATTTGATCTGGGCTATACCTGGCTAGAAGCCGCGACCGGGCAACGCGGCTGGCATCTGCCGCCTCTGACCCCTCAATCCGCCGGATTGAAATTAGAAGTCCATACAGCCCTGGCGCGCGAAAAGGGCCGCGACCTGTTTACTTGTGCGCAATGGAGTACTGGCCTGCGGCCTTTTGACCCTTTCCCGGGTTTGTGGATTCCCGATCCTGTGGATCACGCGCTTTACCTGATCCACCACGCGGTTGTACACCACACGCTTGCCATGGGACTTTTACACATTGTCGATTTGAAGTTTTGGACGCAGGCATGGGGAGAATCCGAGTGGCAGGCGTTGGAAACCCAGGCGCGCGTCCTTGATTTACACCGGGCAACGGGGCTGGCACTCGCGCTGGCAGCGTGGGCTTGGGATACACCCTGGCCCGCAGAGGTTCAACAACGTTTTCCAGTTCCACCGGAGGCGATCTTGACAACCACGCAACGGATTGTTACCGGCGAGAGTGTGCAGAAATTGCCGTATGTACAGCGCGACCTATCCGAACGCAGTCTGCGTGGGTGGATCAAATACGCGAGCCTGGTTTTGTTTGGCGATCCGGCGGTCCGGCAAACATTGCCGCGCAGAGAGAAATTCCGCTTTTACCTGCATCGGCCATTTCAGTTATTGTCCAATCACGGCCCAACGCTTTGGCGGTTGGCACGAGGTGACCGGCAAACCCGCGATGCCTGGCAGGTGCAGCAGAGTCTGCAAACGTGGCTCGACGACGAATAGCTGGCACCCTCCGCGATGCGGCGACGTGCGCTGGCGGAGACTTTGATGCGGTAACACCAAATGATAGTAGGCGGAAGAGAGCCACAGTTGCTTTCAAACTTCGTCATGTCCTTGGAAAAGCCGGTGGCCCGGCGCGTCAAGCGGCGATTGTTTTGTCACCACGTCAGGTTGTTACGTTCGACGAAGTGGGCGTACACGAGGTTAAGGTCAGGGCGGCGGCGGAGTTTGGGGTGTGGACCGCGGGAGCCGCGGCGCACCGGTTGGTACCAATGCCGTAGGTATTGAGCAAGGCGGTGCGATACTCCCAGAGTTGATCACTGGTAAAGAAGGGAATATGATCGTCCGTGACATGCCTAACCCGTTGTAGTAACTGGGTCTCAACGTAACACGTTCACAACACATCTCGGACGCGCGGCATCCCAGGAGGTGCCCTATGGGACATCAGGTCAACCCGGAGCGTGAGTATCGCTTGCTACAACAACGCCTGGATCGCAACGTGACCGGCGCGCCCGACGCGCCGGAATTCATTCAAATCCTCAAGTTGCTCTGCACGCCCGAAGAGGCTGCCATCGCCCGGCGCGTTCCTTCGCGGCTGATGTCGCTGAAGGCGTTGGCGCGGCGGGTGGGGATGCCACCTGCCGCGCTGGACGACACGCTGACGCGCCTGGCCGAGCGCGGCCTGGTCATCGACCTGGCGCACGCGGGCGAGCGCTATTTTATGCTGGCCCCGGTGGTCATCGGCTTCTTCGAGTTCACGTTTATGCGCGCGCCCGGCGGCGATCTGCCTTTGCCGGAACTGGCCCGGCTCTTCGAGACCTACATGCTGCGCGACGACCGCTTCGCGCGCGCGGTCTTCAGCGGCGACACGCAAATCGGGCGGGCGATGGTACGCGAGGAGACGCTGCCGGAGGACGACTTCACCGAGGTGCTGGATTGGGAGCGCGCCACGCACGCCATCCGCTCCGCCCGCAGCATCAGCCTCTCGTTCTGCTCGTGCCGTCACGAGGCGGAACATCTTGGGCGGGCTTGTTCCCGTCCTCAAGAGACGTGCCTCTCGTTCAACATCGGCGCGGAGACGCTCATCGGGCAGGGTTTCGGGCGCGCTATCGACCAGGCCGAAGCCCTCGACGTGCTGGCGCGGGCCAAAGATTCCGGGTTAATGCAAACCGGCGACAATGTTCAGCGGCGGATGAGCTATCTCTGCAATTGCTGTGGTTGCTGCTGCAACATGATCGCCGCCATCCGCCGCTTCGACATCCGCAACGCCATCGTCACATCCAACTGGATTATGGCCGTAGATGAGCGCGCGTGCGTCGGGTGCGGGAAGTGCATCTCCACCTGTCCGGTCGGCGCAATCGCTGTGCGAGACAAGCTCGCGGCGCGGGACGCGGCCCTCTGCCTGGGATGTGGCGTCTGCGTGAGTGCGTGTCCCGTGGGTGCGCTGGCAATGCAGCCGCGTCCTCAGCGCGTCTACACGCCGGAGACCACCTTCGACCGCATTGTGACTATGGCTATCGAGCGGGGCAAGCTGGCCGACCTCATCTTCGATGACCACGAGCAGTTGAGCCACCGCGCGCTAGGGCGCATCGTCAGCGTGCTGGAACACTCGCCGCCGGTGCAGGCCGCGCTGGCTATCGAACCGCTGCG
>SLSP01000039.1 GCA_007130345.1 Thermoflexales bacterium | reverse complement strand
TTTTGCAATACCGCAAAAGTCACCCTGTTTGGGACACGGATGAACACAGATTTCACGGATAAAACCTAAAAAATCCGTGTTTTTCCGTGTAAATCTGTGTCCTTGCTTGAAATCAACCGGGGGCATCTTCTTGTCACAGGGTTAGTTTTGCGCTACTGCGAATTTTTGAATTTTTTTCAGGTGAGTCATGAATCTAATGAGCACGCACTCCACACACCCGCAGCCTTAACAGCCATAGGAGGATAATCATGGTGATGGATTGGTTGAAAAAGACGTTTTCTTTCCAGCGCGCCGGCGCGAAGCAGCCGGTGGCGCCGGGACTATATCACCTGGTCGAAGAGGAGCAAGACGGCCAACTCACCCGCTTCCACCTGCGCGTGGAACGCGACGGCAGCGGCACGCTGCTCGCCAACGCCAGCGCGTCGGCGCGACTCTCGGCGGTGGGCGTGCTGATTGTCAAAGACCTGTTGGAAGACAAGGCCGAGGACGTGATTGTCAAGGAGCTGGCGGCCAACTTCCGCGGGGCCGAGGAGTCCCGGATGCGCGCCGACGTTGCCAAAATGCAGCAACTCATCGAGCAGATTATGCACCCCGGCGACACGTACCCCGTCTTCAACCTGGACGATGCGGCTTTCGCCCCCCACGCCGCCGAGCTGATCGCGCCGTTGCAGGCGTCTGTACCGCTGGCCCCGCCAGAGCAACTCGTGCCGCTGCTGGACAGGCTGTGGGAGGTGGGCATCCCCCACGTCACGCTGCTGGTCGCGCCCGGCGAACTCGTGGCCGAGCACCTGATCCGCGCCATCGAGCGCGCCGAGGATTTGGGCATGATCGCCGGCGCGCGCGGGCTGGCCCGCGATCTCTATCAGCCGGAACTGTTGGAGCAGATGGTGCAGGTGGGCGTGGATCACATCAACTTCCCCTTCGTCTCGGTGGAGAATGCCCCGTTGCACGACGCGCTCTGCGGCCCCGACGACCACGCCGCCGCCGTCGCGCTGCTGCATTGGCTGGAAGAGCGCCAGGTCTGCGCCATCGCCGAAATCCCGCTGATCCAGGCGACCCTCGTGGCGCTGGAAGAGAACGTCGTGGCGATGATTGAGATGGGGGCGGACAACTTCGACTTCGTGGCCTACGTCACCACCGATGAGGCCGTGGCGGAGTTGCAGGGCCTCTTCACGCCGCCGGGAATGCCGCAAGTCGCCACCATTGTGGAGGAGACCGCCGACATGACCCAGGCGCGCTTTATGTGGATTCCGCCGATGGAGCGCGACCCCACGCTGACGCTGGCCGAGCAGGTGCAGCGCGGCCCCCGGTGCTTTGGGGATGTGGGCGTCCGCGTGGAAGCCGATGGCCGGGTGATCCCGCCGCGTGGCCCGGAGCGCAGCGCGGGCAACGTCCTGCACTCCGACTGGGACGCCATCTGGAACGATCCCGCGTTCAAGGTCTACCGCGAGCGCGTCGACGCGCCGACCCACTGCGCCATCTGCCCCGGCCTCTCCATCTGCGCCGCCGACTGCCCCGGCGAACCGGCCGGCTGGGTGCGCCAGGGGTAGCCCGATGAACAAGCACATCACGCGGACGATTCTCAGCGGGCTGTTGCTGGCGCTGCTCGCGCTGGTTGGGCGGCCAGTGGACGCGCAGGGATACAGCTTCGCCGTGCCGGAGCTGACGATGCAGGTCTTCATCCAGCCCGACGCCTCGGCGCACATCGTCTACGCCATCACCTTCGAGAATCACGGCCAGATCATCGACATTGTGGATGTGGGGCTGCCGCACAGAGACTACAACCTGAACCAGATGTCGGCCTCCATCAACGGGCATCCCCTGACCAACATCCGCAAGTCCTCCTACATCGACGTGGGCGTGGAAATTCACCTGGGCGGCCACGCTATCCCGCGCGGCGAGCGCGGCACGCTGCACTTCGAGACGACGATGCCCAACATGGTCTACCAGGACACCACCGACGACGACCTGGCCTCCTTCCAGATCACGCCGACGTGGTTTGACGGCAGTTTGGTGCGCGGCACGGGCGATCTTGTGATCCAGGTCATCTTGCCGGAGGGCGTGGCGCTCGACGACGCGCTCTACCAGGACGTGGCCTTCACCGGCAAGCGGATCGAGAACGGGCAGGTGCTCACCGAGTGGCGGTTTGAGGGCGTGTCCATCACCAGAGCTTACCGCGTGGGCGTCTCTTTCCCCAAAACCGTGATGGAGCGCGTCGAGACGATGACGTTCTGGCGGCTGGTCGGGGACTGGTTCACCGGAGCCTTCGGGGCATTGGAAGACGTGTTCGCCATTTGCATGGGCTGCTCGCCGTTTATCTTCATCTTTTTGGTGTTTATGGGACTCGCAAAATCCGCGGCTAAGGCCGGTAAACCCAACTATCTGCCCCCCATCGCCGAGGTGGAAGGGGGCGGGATCAAGCGGGGCTTGACCGCGCCGGAGTCGGCGGCTTTGCTGGAATTGCCGCTTAACAAGGTGCTGATGTTGGTGCTCTTCGGGATGTTGGAGAAGGGCCTGGTGCGCGTCCACGAGGCCGAGCCGCTGACGGTGTTGGTGGCCGAGGCTTTCGAGACGGCGGATAAACCGCATCTGCAAGATGACCCGGTGGCCCGCCGCGCGTATCGCCGCGATGTGGCCCGGCGGCGCGGCACCATCCTCCACAAATACGAAGACCCCTTCCTCGATCTGCTGGAAGAACATGCCGGCGACGCGGTCAATACTCTGCCGGTGGTTGACGCGATGAAAACCCTGGTCGATGGCGTGGCCGCCAAGATGCAGGGCTTCAGCCTCACCGAGACGCGGGAATACTACCAGCGCGTCATCGAGCGGGCGATGGCCCAGGCCGCGGAGTTGGGCGAAGTCGAAGCGCGGCAGGACTATCTGGACAAGTACCTGCCCTGGGTGATGATGAATCCCAACTATCGCCCGGTGGTGACGGTGGGACGGTACCACTACTGGCCCCGATGGGCGCGGACGACGCCCGGTGGCGGGGGGCGAGGCGTGGCGGTCGACGCGCGCGGCGCTCCGAGCAGCGGGCACGCTCCCACGTTCCGCGACGTGGCCGGCTCCTTCGCCGGGTGGTCGGAGAAGACGATGGGCGGGATGGCCGCCGCGATTATGCCCACCGCGCTCCAAAAGCCCGCGCCGCCGAGCACTTCTTACTCTTCTGGGGGGAGCAGTTGCGCGTGCGCCTGCGCCGGGTGCGCCTGCGCCTGCGCGTGCGCCGGCGGGGGACGGTAACTGTAACCGATCAGTTTTCTGAGCACGCTCCAAGCCCCCGTCCCCGGGGGCGGCTAGACCGGTAGTACACGCTTGAGTCGTCCCCGAGACGGGGACTTCGAGCTAGTTTTTGAGCGGTTTGCTCACAAG
>SLSP01000053.1 GCA_007130345.1 Thermoflexales bacterium | reverse complement strand
CTCCCCAGTTGAATTTGCTCCAAGGGGAACGTCAGTTCCCCGGTTCGCCGCGTAGTCGCGGATCTGACGATCCGCTCTGAGCGGGGCTAACTGGGGAGGGACTTCCGCCGCGCTGTACTAGTGTAGATTTTTCGCGTGCGAATTTCATATAGGCAGTAGATCGCGTGTATAAAAATCGGATTTTTGGGCTTTTTCAGGGGATTCTAATACTGTGGGTGGGAGCATAAGCGGATGCAACTTCTAGAAATGGCCGGAGCTACGCCAGAGGAACTGCTGCATTGGGCGTGGACAACCTTCCAGGGGCGCGTGGCGATCAGCTCATCGTTTCAAACGCAGAGCGTGCCCCTGCTGCACCTTGCCTCGCGAGTATGCCCGGACATCCCCATCATTTTCCTGGATACGGGATTTCACTTCCCGGAGACGCTGGCGTTCCGCGACCAGTTGCGCGCGCGGCTGGGCCTGAACCTGGACATTGTGCATCCCGTCATCAGCCAGAGCCAGTTGCTCGCCCGCTATGGCGAGGGCCTGTACCGGCGCGATCCCGACCTGTGCTGCTATCTCAACAAGATCGAACCGATGGAGCGCGCCCTTTCGGGGCTGAGTGCCTGGGTTGCCGGGGTACGCCGCGATCAGAGCAAGCATCGGCAAAACCTGACCGCTATCGAAGTGCAACGCAGCGGTGTGCTCAAAATTCATCCCATGCTCGATTGGACTAACGCGCAAATTCTAGCGTATATTGAAGCGCACGACTTGCCCCATCATCCGCTGTATGCCCAGGGGTATCGCAGCGTGGGCTGCGCGCCGTGTACCATCCCGGTGATGTTGGGCGTGGATGACCGGGCCGGGCGTTGGGCGGAGACGGATAAAGAAGAGTGTGGGCTGCATTTGAATTTGTGATTAGCTCCCCTAGAAAAACCCAAAAAGTGAGGCGCTATGAAGCAAGACAATGTGATTCTGATAACCGGTGGGGCAGGGTATATCGGCTGCCAACTGGTGCGCGATCTGGCAACGGATCCCGACTTCGCGGGGATGACCTTGCGCATCTATGACAACCTGCATCGCCAACACTACTGCGGGCTGATGCACCTTCCCGCCGCCGGGCGCTACGAATTCATCGAGGATGACATCCTCAACCGGCTGAATTTGCAACGGGCGATGCGCGGCGCGCGGGCGGTGATTCATCTGGCGGCTTTGGTGCGGACGCCGATCAGCTTCGACTACCCGGAATGGACGAAGCAGGTCAACCAGTGGGGCACGGCTGCCGTTGTCGAATGTGCGCTGACGGCGGGCGTAGAGCACTTGATCTTCGCCAGTTCGGCCAGTGTCTACGGGCCAGGAGGCCCCTTCGGCGAAGACGCGCCGTGCCGCCCCGTCGGGCCGTATGCCCTCTCCAAGCTGCGGGCCGAGCAGGAAGTTCTCCAGGGCCACGAGCGCGGCCTGCCAGCCACCATCGCGCGGCTGGCGACGGTGTACGGCGTCGCGCCGGCGATGCGCTTCGATGCCGCCGCCAACCATCTGACCTACCTCGCCGGTGTAAGTCGGCCCCTCGTCGTGCGGGGCAGCGGGCAGCAGCACCGCCCGCTGATCCACATCCAGGATGCGTCTGCCGCGCTGCGGAGCCTTTTGAAGCAGCCGGAGACTGCCGGGGGGCAGACCTTCAACGTCGTGACGGGGAACCCGACCTTCGCGGAGATCGCGCAGATGATTCAGGCCCTCAAGCCGGAAACCCGCATCCGCTACACCGACCAAGAGCTGCTGACTGAGATCAGCTTCGAGGTGGATGGCCGCAAACTGCGTGCAACGGGGTTCGCGCCCCAATTCGACCTGCGGCGCGGCATCGAAACGATGCTGACCCACTGGCGCGGCTATCAGCGTCCGCTACAAAGCGAGGCGGATTTTGCCGACACGCTGGACACGTTTGTTTAGCGCAAAGTTGGCAGCGGGTGTTCTTATGATACAATAGCAGTAACTCCTCTGAAGAAAGGTCACACGCCCGATTTTTCCACACGCGCCCTATTGTTTGCATGAAATTCTGGCGCGCGACACCAGGATCAAGTTTCCAAAAATCGGCATAGTTAGAGTTCTTTCAGGAGAGTTATAGCAGTCGAAACGGAGGGCAAAATCGTGGTAAACAAACCGGTTTACATAACACCCGAAGGTCTGGAAGAGCTAAAGGCAGAACTTAATCACCTGATCAATGTCCGGCGTCCCGATCTGGCGAAGCGGTTACACTTCGCCATCAAGCAAGGCGATCTGTCTGAGAACGCGGACTACATCGCGGCGAAAGAAGAGCAAGGCTTTCTGGAAGGGCGCATCCTGGAGCTTGAGCAATCCATCAACAACGCCGTGCTGATCGAATCATCCGGCAACACCGATGGCATCATCAATCTGGGGAGCCACATCACCGTGATGGAAGAGGATTACGACGAAGAGGAGACCTATCACCTGGTGGGCGCGACCGAGGCCGATCCCACCAAAGGGCGCATCTCCAACGAGTCGCCCCTGGGACAGGCGCTGTTGGGCAAGCGCGTGGGCGATGTCGTGGCGATTCGCGCGCCGGCCGGCGAGATCCGCTTTCGCATTGTGCGCATCGACTAGCTGACGCTCAGACAACGTTAAGGGCAGGCTGAGAAGCCTGCCCTTTTCTTTGTATCCCGCGCGCTTTACTCACGCTGCGAACGCAACCGGTCAATTTCTGCGCGTATCGTCTCCAGGTTACTCATCCCCATAAAGACGATGGCATACCGAATATAGGCGATCTCGTCCAGTTGGCGCAACTCGTCGGTCACAAGATCCCCAATCATCTGACTGGGAACTTCCGTCCGTCCGGTCTGGCGGATCGCATACTCCACCCGGTCCACAATGCGCTCCACATCCTCTGTGGGGATGGGCCGGCGGGCGCAGGCGATGTTCAGCCCGGAGGTGATTTTGTAAGCGTCGAACTCCTCGCGCCGCCCATCCTTTTTGATGACCATGGGGGTGCTGATAATGGGACGCTCCGACGTGCTAAAGCGCCGCTCGCACGTTTGGCACTCGCGGCGGCGGCGCACGTTGCCCCGCGTGTCATGACGGGTATCGACTACTTTGGTCTTTGTGGCTTCACAATAAGGGCATCTCATAGGGGGGGCCTTTGCCTGTGTTGGTTATGAGCATGTTTCATCAGGACTATGGAATTATAGCACACTCTTTCCCGGTGGCAATTTGCTCACGCCGGATCAATGTAACGTGCAAAACGGGCGTTTTGTGTGAGATCATCCCACGTTCTTGGGGATTGACACAACGCCGCCGAGGCTATATCATGCAGGTGTCTTTTCAATAGCGGGCATAGTTCATCTTGAGGCATCTGCTGATAAGCACGGCTTGGCACTTT
>SLSP01000052.1 GCA_007130345.1 Thermoflexales bacterium | reverse complement strand
TCAAAATCCTCCGTATCTTGGCATTGGTTTTGACGTTTGACGAGTCGTTAGCACACAGCAAGGGATCTCAGATTATGACCATCTATTCCGAAATGACCCCCTACTATCACGAGATCTTCCCGCTGAACCGGGCCTTTCTCGATCTCGTCGCGCACTACGTCGCGGCACCGGGCCGCGCCCTAGACGTTGGTTGTGGGACGGGGCACTATCCCGCACAGTTGAGCGCGGGGGGCTATGCTGTCACCGCCATTGACCCCAACGCCGCGATGATCGCCTGGGCGCGGAAGCACGACCCGGCGACAGATTACCGCGTTCTGTCGATGTTGGACGTCGCCACGTTGGATCCGGGCTTTGGGCTGCTCTACTGCATTGGCAATGTGCTGGCGTACTTGCCTCCAGCGCGGCGCGGGGATTTCCTTGCCTCTGCGCGTCAGATCGCCGCGCCGGGCGCGATCTGGATCACGCAAACCGTGAACTGGGACGCGCTCCTGGGCCGGGAGACCTATGACTTCCCGGAGATCGCGCTGCCTGACCGGGACGTGATCTTCACCCGGCGGTACGTGCGGATGCGCGAGGATAGTGTGTCCTTCCAGACCGCGCTCTACGTCGCGGGTGAATGTCGCGCGCGGGATACGCACACCCTCTATCCGCTGCTCTCCGAGGACGCGCTCGCGCTGCATCGCGCGCACGGCTTTGAGTTGCTGGGCCACTTCAGCAACTTTGAGCGCGAACCCTATCAGCGGGAGGCCCTCGGCGGCAATGTGATGGTCTTTCGCACGAGGGCAACTTTCCAGATAATTGGGGAAACGACGAAAGGAGTTGATTCTAAATGTCAAAATTGACCAAAGCGAAACTCTGGCACATTATCCACGTTTTGATCTTGATCAATTTCATGGTGCAGGTTCTCTATGGCACCTACATGGTCTTCTTTGCCGTCGGCGGACGCCGGTGGCCCCTTCTCTTGCAGGCGATGGACACACCAGTCGAGGTGATTCTGCGGCGGCGGCTTTACGCTATTGAAACCTGGGTCGCTATGGTGGGGCTAGGGCTTTACATCGCCGTGACGGAGATTTTGCCCCGGCGGATGCGTCAATGGTGGCGTATGGGCAATCAGCGGTTACTTCAAGGCGCGTTGGACTTCTTGCTCCCCGACGGGCCGCTGTCCGAGTTGGCCCAACGTGACGAGATGGTCGGGACGCCCGAAGTACACGTACCAGAAGATACGTGAGAAGTCTCTCAGAGAGCGTTGGCCTGGATGCACAAAAGCGCGAGAGAGGAGCTTTCGCGCTTTTGTGGGAGATTGTTTTGACTCTACTGAAAGAACCCTAAAAAATCCGATTTTTTAGAAACTTGATACGAGATGTAGATTTTCCGCGTGCGAATTTCATATATTTAGTAGGTTGCGTGTGGAAAAATCGGATTTTTGGACTTTTTTCAGGGGACTCAAGGGTTCTGTCTTGATAGGCGAGTTCAACCACGGTAAAGATCAAGTCGTCACGCAGTGTGAGCTGCATATTTCCCCCTGATCCCTAACCAATACCGCTCCCGAATATCCAGCGTTTCGCGGGCCGTGTGGACATAATAAAATTCCCGTTGCGGGTATTGCCGATGGAGTTCTCGATAGGCTTGCAACGCGGCAGAGCCATCTTCACAGGTATCTATCACGGCGATCTGGTCAAGTCGGCGTTGGGTGTCTTCGGTATGCGCTGTCAAGGCTTCGATGATGAGCCACTGGTCGGGATATTTTTCTTGTATCTCGCGCCATTGCATGGTTGGTCTCCTTTCACTATAGTGTTGTCAGAGCGCATTTTGTCCTATCCTCCTGCCGCGAGTTGCGCCGCCGCCTCCCCCGCCAGATAGCCGCTGGAGAACGCGGCTTGCAAGTTAAACCCGCCCGTGTCGGCGGCCAGGTCGAGCGTCTCGCCGACGATGTGCAGGCCCGCCACGAGTTTCGACGCGAAGCTCACGGGGTCAACTTCGCGCAGGCTGACGCCGCCCGCTGTGACCATCCCCGCCTCCAGCGGCAGCGATCCCGTGATCTGCCAGCGGAAGTCCTTGAAGCGTTGCCCGATTTTGTCGCGTTCCTCGGCGCGGAGGGTGTGGACGGGGCGGTCGGCGGCAATCCCGCTGAGGTCGGTCAGCACGTCGGCCAGCGTGCCCGGCACCCACCCGCGCAGCAGGTTCCCCAGGTGGCGGTGCGGACTGTGCTCGAATTCGCGTTGCAGCCGCGCTCGCACTTGCTCCGGCGTCATCCCCGGCTTGAGGTCGATGGCGAGCGTGACCCGCTTCCCGGCGCGGAGGGCGTCCACCGCGCCGAGCGAGGCGGTGAGGATCAATGGGCCGGAGACGCCGAAGTGCGTGAACAGCATCTCGCCGGTGGGTGGCAGCGGGAAGGGGAGGCGCAGCGCCTTCTCCGCGCCCGGCTTCCCCGTGTAGAAGGCGCAGGCGACATTGCGCAGGCTGATGCCTTGCAGCTTCTTCGCCAGCGCGCGCTCCCTCACCGTGAGCGGGACGAGCGCGGGGCGCAGCGGGACGATGGTGTGGCCGACCGCCTGGGCCATCCGGTAGCCGTCGCCGGTGGAGCCGGTTCCCGGCCACGAGGCCCCGCCCGTGGCGAGGATCACGGCGGCGGCGCGCACGTTCTCCCCGCCGAGCAGTTGCACGCCCTGGATGGCCCCGTCGCGGATCAGGAGCTTTTCCGCCGTGGCCCCGTAGCGGATGGCGGCCCCGCGCTCGACGGCGTAGCGCAGCAGCGCGTCGCGCACGTCGCGGGCGCGGTCGGTGCCGGGGAAGATGCGCCCGCCGCGTTCCGTCTGCGGCTTGATGCCATAGCGCCGCAGCAGGGCCAGCAGTTCGTCGCGGAAGAAGCGGTGGTAGGCGTTGCGCAGGAATCGCCCGTCGCGCCCGTAGTGTTGCAGGAATTGCTCCAGCGGCGCGGCGTTGGTGATGTTGCACCGCTCCTTCCCGCTGATCAGGATTTTCTTCCCGGGCTCGTCCATCTTCTCCAGCACGAGGACGGACGCGCCCAACTCTGCCGCGCGCCCGGCGGCGATCAATCCCCCGGCCCCCGCGCCGATGACGACGATGGGCCGCGTCATCGGCGCACCCCCACGACGATGAGACGCAGGTCGTCCGGCCCGGACTCGTTGGCGAAGCTGTGATATTCCCCGCTGCGGATGAGCGCCGCGTCGCCGGGACGCAGGGGCCGCGCGATGACGGGGCTGCCGTCGGTGGGGCGATGATGCAGCGTCCCCTCCCCGGCGATGACGTAGAGCAAGCTGTCGAAGTCGGCGGTCTGCTGACCGCTGGCCGAGCCGGGCGGCAGGGTCACGGTGTGCAGGAACTCGAAGCGCGCGCCTTCCAACAGGCCCTCGCGGGTCTCCGGC
>SLSP01000291.1 GCA_007130345.1 Thermoflexales bacterium | reverse complement strand
TACCGCTGGATTTTGGCACGCGGCGCGGCGGTGCGGGATGCCCAGGGGCGGCCCACGCGGATGGTCGGTTCACACACCGACATCACCTCCCGCAAACTGGCCGAAGCCGCGCTCCAACATCAGGTCGCGTTTGAGAACATCATCACCGGGATCTCGACGCAGTTCATCAACCTGGAGCCTGAAGATGTGGATCAGGGGATCCACGACGCGCTGCAAACCCTGGGTGAGTTTGCCGGGGTGGAGCGGAGCTACGTCTTCCTCTTTTCCGGCGACCGCGTGACGATGGACTGCACCCACGAATGGTGCGCCGAGGGCGTCGCGCCGCAGCGGGAGCGGATGCGGGACGTGCCGGTGGACGCGCTGCCCTGGTTGAGCCACAAGCTGCTGCACTGCGAAACGCTGCACATCGCCGCTCTGACGGAATTGCCGCCCGAAGCCGCCGCCGAGCGCGCCGAGTTCGCGCACCAGCAAATTCAATCGCTGGTCGCCGTGCCGATGGCCTACCGGGGCGAGCCGGTGGGCTTTCTCGGCTTCGACGCGGTGCGCGCGCCCAAAACGTGGGCCGAGCGCGACCTGGCGCTGCTCAAAATCGTGGGCGAGATCGTCGTCAACGCGCTGGAGCATCGCCGCGCGCAGGCCATTCAGGACGGCCAGCGCCAATTCCTGGAACTGCTGGCGACCGGCGGGGGCTTCTCCGAGACGCTGCACACGCTGGTGCGCCTCATCGAAGAGCAGTGGCCGGGGATGCAAGGGCTGATTCTGCTGCTGGACGAGGACGGCGTGCATTTGCACATCGGCGCGGCGGTCACGTTGCCGGAGGAGTACACCGCCTCCATCGAGGGGCTGGCAATCGGGCCGCTGGTCGGCTCGTGCGGCACGGCCTGCTACCGGCGGGAACGGGTCATCGTCGAGAACATCCACACCGACCCGCGTTGGGACGGGCTGCGCGATCTGGCCGTCAAGTACGGCCTGGGCGCGTGCTGGTCAGAGCCGGTCATTGACGCCGAGGGGCAAGTCCTCGGCACGTTCGCCATGTACTATCGCCAGCCGCGCGCGCCCACAGAGGCCGAGTTACGCACCATTGCGACCGCCGCGCACCTGGTGGGCATCGCCATCGAGCATCAGCGGGCCAAGCGGGCGGTGGAGCGGGCCTATCGCTCGCTGGAAGCGCGCGTCCAGGCGCGCACCCACGAGTTGACCACGCTGCTTCAAGTCGGCCAGAACGTGGTCTCGACGCTGGAGCTAGAGCAGCTTCTCGGCGTCATCCTCGACCAGTTGAGCGCGGTTATCCCCTACGATGGCGCGTCCATTTTCAACCTGGACGGCGACGCGCTCGCGCTGATCGCCTATCGCGGCCCGTTGGACACGCCTCGGGCGCTCCAAATTCGCTTCGCTTTGGACAAGATGGCGCTCAATCGCCGCGTGATCGCCCAACAGGCCCCGCTCATTATCCCCGACACCCACAGCGACACCGCGATGGCGCGGCTTTTCCGCCAATCAGCCGGCCCGGAGTTGGACACGATCTACGCCTACATCCGCGCCTGGATGGGGCTGCCGCTCCTGGTGCAAGGGCGCGTCATCGGGATGCTGACCCTCGATCACCGCGCGCCGGACGCCTACACCGAGCGGCAGGCGGAGTTGGCGATGGCCTTCGCCAACCAGGCGGCCATCGCCATCGAGAACGCGCGCCTGTACCAGCAGGCCGAACAGGTGGCCGTCTCTGCCGAACGCAACCGCATCGCCCGCGAGCTACACGACTCGGTCTCGCAGGCGCTCTACGGCATCGCGTTGGGGACGCGCACCGTGCGCACACTGGTAGATCGCCAACCACTAGAGGACGAGGTCAAGAGCAAGCTGGCGCATCCGCTGGAGTACGTCCTGTCGCTGGCGGACGCGGGCCTGGCCGAGATGCGCGCCCTCATCTTCGAGCTGCGTCCCGACGCGCTGGAGAAGGAGGGCCTGGTCATCGCGCTGACCAAGCAGGCCGAGGCCGTCCGCGCCCGGCACAAGCTGGACATGCGGACGGAGTTCTGCGCGGAGCCGCCGGAGATGGCGCTGCCGCTCAAAGAGGCGCTCTATCGCGTGGCGCAGGAGGCGCTGAACAACCTCATCAAACACGCCCGCGCCCGGCAGGTGGACGTGCGCCTGGGCTGCACGCCGGCCGCGTTCACGCTGGAAGTCCAGGATGACGGTGTGGGCTTCGACCCGCAGGCCGAGTATCCCGGCCATCTGGGGCTGCACACCATGCGCGAGCGCATCGAGCGCTTTGGGGGGACGCTGGACATCCGCAGCGCGCCGGGCGCGGGAACGACCGTGCGGGCCACGCTCCCCGCCAGAACCGGGTGAATTTGGGGAATTTTCGTGAAAGAACCCTAAAAATCCGATTTTTTCATACGCGACCACCTACCTATATGAAATTCGCGCGCCGAAAATCTACATCTAGGATCAAGTTGCCAAAAAATCGGCTTTTTTAGGGTTTTTGAGTAGCGTCGTTAATGTAAATCTAATCTCCCCATGTTATAATCCAGTAAGAGCAGACGTAACGCTTCAGTTTTGTGAGCAAATCGCCAAAAAATAGCTCGAAGTCCCCGTCTCGGAGACGGGGGCTTGAAGCGTATTTTCCATGACCTGATATAATAGGCTCTGTTATTTCAAGCAATCTCAGCCGGACGCTGTGCTGCGTCTTGGTTTTTCTACCGGGAGGTTAGGGAGAATGTTACCCTGGTTTAATATGCAGGATCAAAATATCGAAGACCTGATCAGAAGGATTCCCCGGGAACTGCCAATTCTGCCGTTGCGGAATACAGTGGCGTTCCCGTATATTGTTATGCCGTTAGCGGTGGGGATTCCGCGCTCGGTGCAGTTGATCGAAGAAGCCGAGAAGGGCGACCGGATGGTGGGCCTGGTGGCGATGCGCGATCCGGAGGTCGAGGTGCCCGACGTGACGCAGGTGCATCAGGTGGGCACGGTGGCGATTGTCCACCGGATTATGCGCGGTGATGACGGTACGCTGACCGTCTTCATCCAGGGCCTGGAGCGCTTCCGGGTGACGGAGTGGACGCGGAAGGACCCTTATCTGCGCGCTAATGTCCAGTTATCGCCGGACATCATCGAAGACTCCATCGTCGAAGAGGCGCTGCGCCGCAGTCTGTTGGACGTGGCGACGCAGCTCGCGGAACTGATTCCGCAATTCCCGGATGAGGCCATCCGCTTCATCCACCAGTTGGGGGATAGTCGGTTGCTGGTTTACCTGTTGGCCTCCAATATGCGCATCGAGATGAAAGACGCGCAGCAGTTGCTCGAAGCGGATCTCCTGGCGCACAAGATGGAGTTGCTGGTGCATGTGCTGACCCGCGAGCTGGAAGTGCGCGAGATCCTCAGCCGGAT
>SLSP01000197.1 GCA_007130345.1 Thermoflexales bacterium | reverse complement strand
GGATGCCGGAGAGCTACGAGCTTTTCGCGCCTTTTCCCGGCAACGCGCCGCTGCCCGCTGGCGATTACACCCTCGCCCTGCACCTGGAGGGCGAGGCCCTGGCCCGGCATCCCTTCGCCATCGCCGAAGCCGCGCCGGCCATCACCCACCACAGCCTGGCGCTGACCCCCGCCGGCCCCGATGTGACGCGGCTGGCCCAGGATACGCGCCTGGTCTACATCCGCTACACCTACGCGGGAGGCTGCGCCGGCGCGCCAGTCTGGGCCACTGTCCGCCACGCGGACGCCATCCTCTGCACCCGCCGGGCCACGTTGCCCCAGGCCAGCGGCACGGATTGGATCGCGTGTTACCGCGAGGATGGGCAATCCCTGGAACCGGGCACCTACCGCGTGGAGCTAACGCTGATGGGCACGGCGCAGAGCACCTTCGAGTTCGAGGTGGACGCGCCGCCTCCGCCTCCCACCCCCACGCCCACGCCACCTCCGCCCCAATGCGACGCGCTCTTCACGGCTACGGGACTGGCCCCCGATGGCACGCCCATCCTGCCCGGCGAGCGGTTCGAGTGGTACACGCAAGTCGTCCACGCGGGGAGCTACTGCGAGCATCTACAAGCCGGCACGCCCTGGGCCAGCTATTGGTTCCGCAACGGGCAGCCGGTGCGTTCCGCCGAGGGACGCTGGGCAGGCGGCGCGAGCGGCCTCCTCTGGGACAACCTCAGCGGCACCGCCGAAGCCCCCTTCTTGCTGCCGGGCACCTACAGCGTGACCCTGCACGTAGACACAACCCTGGTCATCACCGGGGAGTTCCGGCTGATAGGCTATGTCCGTGAGCAACCCGCGCCTTAAAGCGTTGACAGGGCGGTGCCGCCATGCTACTATGAGATTAATACAGCGCGGTGGAAGTCCCTGCTCAGAGCGGATCGTCAGATCCGCGACTATACTCGGAACGGGGAACTGACGTTCCCCTGGGAGCACATTCAATTGGAGCGTTATGTATGCCGCGCTGTACTAACGTTCGCACGTTCCCAACGAAGGAGGTCTCATGAGCATCATCATTACCGTTTCCAGACAATTGGGCAGCCGGGGGAGCTACATCGCCACGGCTATCGCCAAAACTATGGGGCTGCGGTATATCGACCGCGAGATTCTCAATCGCGCGGCAGAGATGGCGGGCTTTCCGGATCAAGATATGGTAGCGCAACTAGAGCGGAAAGAGAAAGTCCCCTCATTCCTGGGGCGCTTTATCTCGGAGCTAAACACCATGCCGATGATCCCCTCCATTGCCAGCGCCACCCTGCGCGAAGGCTACGCCTACGACGAACAGTTAGCTACCCTGATGGTTCAAGAGGGGTTTTCGAGAGACGAAGCCTACGAGGAACTCGTGCAAAGCCGTCAGCGTGCCGCCGCCGGCGAATCCTACGCGGAGTTAGTCCGTCAGGTTATCCTGGAATACGCGCACACCGGGGATGTCATCATCGTCGGGCGGGGCGGGCAGGTTATCTTGCAAGACGTCTCGAACGCCCTGCACATCCGCGTGCGCGCGCCGGAGACGCTGCGCGTGATGCGCCTGAGCGAACGCCTGGGCCTGGACAAGAAAGAGGCGGAGCAGCAGATTCGGCAGAGCGACAAGGAGCGCGCGCGGTACATGCGCCACTACCACGACGCGGATTGGGACGATCCCGACCTCTACCACATGGTCATCAACACCGGAAAAATCTCCGTGGAACACATCACATACATCATCGACGCGACCGCCCGCCGCATCACCCACCAGACGATGGAGTAGTTTCCCGCAGAGGAAATTTCGGATCGGTTTTGGTTTCCCTCGCGCCTGTGTTGACTTGTCTTTCTTAAAAAAAGTCTCTATAATGAGGGTAAGTTTCCCCACAGTCCTGGTGAATGTCCGGGATTAGCTGTGCGAAGCCGGTACTACACCTCGACCGAGGGGATTTCAATACATACTCATTCAATTAGGGTGCTTCAAAGGAGAGAAATTATGGAAACTAAGGAAAAAAGATTGCGTCTGGTGATTTACTGGTTGTTCTCCGCGGTAATGATCGTATTCGCCGCAGTTACGTCTTACATTGCCCTCTGGTCTTTCCCGTTAGGGGCCAGCGTGTGGATGGTTCTGGGCCGCTCGTTGCCCATCACGCTGATTGTAGCCGTAGCCGCCGGCATTTTGTTCGCGATCTATTACTTTGTGATTTACAAAAAAGAGACCGAGTAATCCTGGCGCAAGCAAACCGCCCTCCGTGCAAACGGAGGGCTTTTTTTATGGGAACAAATGATTCTACTGAAAGCACCCTAAAAATCCGATTTTTTAGAAACGTGATCCCACAGATAGATTTTTCGCGTGCGAATTTCATCTATCTAGTAGGTCGCGTGTGTAAAAATCGGATTTTTGGCTTTCTCAGAAGAGCCAACAGATAAACACAGCAGTCATAGCGCGCGCAAAACTTGGCCCCAATAAACCATCCCCGCGAATTCGCGGGGATGGTTTGATATATACTAACCGCACATTGAATTTTCCATTTTACCACGGAGACACGGAGGACACTGAGGTTTTTGCGCGGGTTCCTCTGTGTTCTCCGTGTCTCTGTGGTGAATTTTTAGCGTGCGTTTAGTATAGCAGCATCAACTCAATGTCACTTGCACTTCGACCTCGGTGACGCCCTCCGGCGGGAGCGGGATCACGTCGCCGCGGACAGGTTGCCCATCCACGGTGAGCGCGACGCGGTTGGCGATGCCCTCGCGGGTCACGGTGATGTGGTACGCGACGCCCCGGAAGACGCGCGTGGCGGTGAAGCCGGGCCAGTCGGCGGGGATGACGGGCGCGATCTTCAGCCCGGCGTGCGTCGGGCGGATGCCCAGAATCCACTGGGTGATGGCAACGAAGTTCCACGCCGCTGTGCCACTGAGCCACGAGTTCTTCGCCTCGCCGTGCGTGGGCGCGTCGCGCCCGGCGATCATCTGCGCGTAGACGTAAGGCTCGCAGCGGTGTACCTCGCTGATGGCCTCCCGCGCCGAGGGGTTGATGCGCAGGTAATAGTCGAGCGCCTCATCCGCGTGGCCCAACTGCGCCTCGGCGATCATGATCCACGGGTTGGTGTGGCAGAAGATGCCCGCGTTCTCCTTGTAGCCCGGTGGATACGACGAGATCTCGCCCAGGTTGACCTGATAGCTGGAGTACGCCGGTTGCAGGAGCATAATGCCGTGCTCCGTCGCCAGGTTGACGCGCACCGAGGTGAGCGCCTGCCGCGCGCGCCCATCCTCCACGCCGATGCCAGCCATCACGCACATCCCCTGCGGCTCGATGTAGATTTGGCCCTCGGCGCAGCCCTGCGATCCGACCTTCTCGCCGGCGGCGTCGTAGGCGCGCAGGAACCACTCGCCATC
>SLSP01000107.1 GCA_007130345.1 Thermoflexales bacterium | reverse complement strand
TGATTTTGCCCGATGCGCGCTGCAAACTCCCCGATCTGCTCCAAGCCCCCGTCTCGGGGGCGAAGCCGCCACGCACTCGGCCCCGGGGACGGGGACTATGAGCTTGGCGGGTTGCCGATGCGCGTGCTGCAAACTCCCCCTTTTGCTCCAAGCCCCCGTCTCGGGGGCGAAGCCTGTGAGCTTGTAGGGGATTGCCGATGAGCGACTTCGTCTACAGTCCGCGCTATCGCCGCTGCCAGGCCCGCTTCGACCGCTGGTATCCCAATTTCCGCGACGCCGGGACGCGCTACCGCGACCTCGTCACCGCAGCGGTGACGCCGGAGACGCGCCTGCTCGACCTGGGCTGTGGCCGCGCCAGCCTCGCCGGGGACGCGCTCCAGGCCGCGCGGCAGTCCGTCGGCGTTGACCTCGACCGGGACGACCTGCGCCACAACGCGACCATCGGCCACGCGCTGCTCGCCAACGGCGAGACGCTGCCCTTCGCCTCCGCCAGCTTCGACGTGCTCATCAGCCAGTGGGTGCTGGAGCATCTAGCCCGCCCGGAACGCGTCTTCGGCGAAATCGCGCGCGTGCTGCGACCCGGTGGGCAGGCCATCCTCTTCACCACCAACGCCAACAACTACATCCCCCTTGCCAGCCGGTTGACGCCCGATGCCCTGCAATCCGGCCTGCTGCGACGCTGGCTCAAGCGCCCGGCCCACGAATCCCACGCCACGCACTTCCGCGCCAACACGCGCCGACGCTTGCAGCAGTTGGCCCACGCCGCCGACCTGGAACTGACCGCGTGCGAGTACGTGGGCAATCCCTTCTACCTGGCCTTCTCGCCGCTGCTCTTCTGGGGCGCGCTCCTCTTCGAGAAAGCCACCGATCCGCCGCCGTTGCGCCGGTTCAAGCTGTATCTGCTGGCGGTGGTGCGGAAGGGGGAAAGGTGAAAGCAGCCTATTGCGTAGTCTGTATTGCGTATTGCGTATTGCGTAATCCGTTTAACGAAATACGCAACACGCAACACGCAACACTTTCCCGGTGTCAACCCCAATGACCCCCAACACCGAACTCTCCCTCTGCGCGCGCCTGCGCTTTGTGACGCGGAAGCGGCGGCGCGGCGGGACGTGGGGCGAGCGGCGCTCGACGCGCCGGGGCGCGGGGCTGGAGTTCGCCGATTACCGCGACTACACTCCTGGCGACGATCCGCGCCGCGTGGACTGGAATCTCTACGCCCGGCTCGACCGGCCCTACGTGCGCCTGTTCGAGGAGGAGGAAGACCTGGCCGTGAGCGTCGTCCTCGATGGCAGCGCCTCGATGGCGTGGGGCGAGGACGCGGACGCCCGCTGGCCCGCCGCGCAACGGCTCGCGGGCGCGCTCGGCGCGATGGCCCTGCTCGGCGGGGATGGGTTGCGCGGCGCGCTCCTGCGCGGAGACGCGCGCGGCGCGTGGGGGCCGCAGCGCGGACGCGGCTATGTCCCGCCCTGGCTCCGGTGGATCGAGACGCTCCGCCCGGAGGAGGCCGCGCCCGCGCGCCCCCCGGCGGCTACATTGCGCGAGTTGGCGGCCCATCCGCAGCGGCCCGGCCTGCTCCTGCTGCTCACCGACGGCTACGACCCGCCGGGATTGGCTTCCGGCATCGCGGCGCTGGCGGGACGCGGGCACGAGGTGGTGCTGCTGCACCTGCTCACCGCCGACGACGTCGCGCCGACCGCGCGCGGCGACCTGCGCCTGGTGGATGTGGAGACCGGGGCCAAATGCGAGGTGACGGTGGACAATGCCACGCTCGACGCCTATCAGCGGCGGTTCGCGGCGTGGCAGAGCGAGTTGCGCGCGCTCGTGGGCAAGCACCAGGGGCGCTACGTGGCCCTCCGCACCGACCAGCCGCTCCGCCAGATGTTGCTCGAAAACCTGCGCCGCGCCCATGTCGTTCAGTGAAACGCATCCGGTGCAACGCTCCTTCGAAAATCGTAATCGTTGTCGTAATTCGTAATCGAAGGTTGGGAAAACGTCAAACGTGAAACGTCAAACGTCAAAACCCCGGTTTTCATTCCTTGTTGGTGAGCTTGCGACTCGTGGTGACTCTTTAGAAGTGCGTTGCACCTGCGCCTCCGCCCGCGATTGGGCCGCGCAACGCCTCCGCGCGGCCGCCGACCGCCCCCAGGTCGAAGCGGAATTGCTGCTGGCCCATCTCCTCGATTGCCCCCGCGTACATGTGCTGGCCCATCTCGAAGACGCGCTCGCGCCGGAGCAGGCGGCGGCGTATCGCGCCCTGGTGGAGCGGCGGGCCGCCGGGGAGCCGCTGCCCTATCTCACCGGGCGCGCGCCGTTCTTCGGGCGCGAGTTTGCCGTGACGCCCGCCACGCTCATCCCCCGCCCGGAGACGGAGTTGCTGGTGGAACTGGCGTTGGACTGGCTCAAGCTGCGCCCCCGCGCGCGCGTGGTGGATGTGGGCACCGGCTCCGGCTGCATCGCGGTGACGCTGGCGTGCCACGCGCCGGAGGCCCGCGTCACGGCGACGGACATCGCGGCCGACGCGCTGGCGGTGGCCCGGAGCAACGCGACGCGACACGGCGCGCGCGTGCGCTTCGTCCGCGCCGACCTGCTCGCGCCGGTGGCCTGGGCCGACCTCATCGTGAGCAATCCGCCCTACGTGGCGACCGGCGAATGGGACGCGCTGCCGCCTTCGGTGCAGCGGGAGCCGCGCGGCGCGCTGCTCGCCGGGGAGGATGGCCTGGACGCGATCCGGCGGTTGCTGGCGCAGGCGGTCTCGCGGCTGCGGCCCGGCGGCCTGCTGCTGGTGGAGATCGGCGCGGGGCAAGGCGATGCGGCACAGGCCGCGGCCCAGGCCGCGTTCCCGCAGGCGAAATGTGAGGTATTGCGCGATTTGGCGGGCAAGGATCGCGTGTTGCGGGTGGAAACAGGGGAGCCGACAACGAGTTTTTGAACGAATAAACGAATGGCGCCGGCTTAACGCGCGGTTCCCGTCCCACCGAGACCTGAATTCGTTTATTCGTTGCCTTCATTCGTTGTCGGCTGGCGCACCCCTGAACGGTTACAAAATGTAGAGACGGAGCATTGCTCCGTCTCTACCCGGTCTCTACGACGAAAACGCCGAGGGTTGCCCGGCCTGGGCCTTCTCAATTTCCGCGATCAACCCGCGCGTGCGGGCCTCCATATCGGCAGCGCGGCCCTGGTAGCGCTGGAAGTCGCGGAGGGCGGCGTGGGCGTACTGCAACGCCACCCGGAAGTCCCCGCGTTGCTTGTGCATCAGGGCGAGGTTGAAGCGCGTGGTGCCCGCGCTATAAATATTGCCCGCCTGCTCTTTGTAACGGATTGCCTCGTTATAGTGCCGCGTCGCCCGCGCCACGTCGCCGGCATCATCGTAGATGTTGCCCAGTTGGTTGTGCGTCACCGC
>SLSP01000403.1 GCA_007130345.1 Thermoflexales bacterium | reverse complement strand
CGGCGCAGTTGTTCTGCAAGAAGGTGTCGAATTCCGCTTCGACGCACACGCGCGCGGCCATAAACCCCGGCGTTTCCGCTATCATCGGGATGACCAGCGTGCTCTCCGCGCCGGTCAGCGCAAGCTCGGTCTGGCCGATCTGCCCGCCGCTGCGCCACGTCAGCCGCGCGTCCTGCGGCGTGTTGCCGCGCACCGCCACGGAGACCGGCACGCGGTCGCCGGGATAGACGCGGGAGGGCATCCGCACATCCGCCAGCCACACCTCCGGGCCGGGCGTGCCCGTGCCCGACTGCACCACCTGCACCTCGACCCCGCGCGCGCGCGCCTCCTGCAAGGCCCACGCCGCCCGCCCCGTCGTCTCCAGGCCGTCGGTGAGGAGCACCAGGCGGCCCGGCGCGCTCTGGGGGATCAGGGCCAGCGCCAACCGCAGCGCCTCTTCGATATCGGTGGCGTCGGCGCGCGGGAGCGTGGCGATGGCGCGCAATTCCGGCAGCGGCGAGAGCGGGCGATCCACCCACGCATCCCCGCCGAAGACCACCACCGCCGCCCGGTCTCGATCCGCTTTCGTCTCCAATGCCTCTTCCACGAACGCGACTTGCGCATCCCACGCCGCCCGCGTGCTCGCCGAGCGATCCAGCACGAAGACCACGGCCAGATCGCGGGTGCGCCGCGCCCACTGCGCGCCGAGCAGGGCCAGCAGCAGCAGCGTCACCAGCGCCAGGCGGATGAGGACGGCCCCATCGCGCAGTCCGCGCAGCCACGCCGTCGGATTCCACTGCGGAAGCCGCCATCGCGGTTGCCGCCATCGCGGTTGCCACCACGCCACCGCTTCGAGCAGCACCAGCGCGAGCGCCAGCCCCGCCGCCCACCGGCTCAAGTCGCGCCAGCCGGGGGCATCCTCCCGCGCGGGCGGGACGATCTGGCCGCCCACCACCACCTCGCGGGGACGCAGGTCGCTCTCGGCGGCGTCCAGCAGCGCGAGCGCGGCGTAGCGCGTGACGCGGCCCGCCGGCGTGGTCGCCTCGACGCGGTACAGTCCCGCCGCGCTGACCGCCACCGGCTCGCCCTCCACCGACACGCGGACGCGCTCACCGCCCGGCGTGACGAGCGTGGCCTGGGTCGCTTCGGCGGGCAGAGGCGGCAACCAGGGCAGCCCCGCCGGGAGCGGCATCACCGGCTCCGCCGAAATCTGCGGCACCAGCCAGCCCGCCAGGTGCGCGGTGAGAATGGGGAAGGCCATTCGCAGCGGCAAGTCCGAGTCGTGGAGGTCGAAGGCGAAGCACGCGACCCGCTGCCCCGGATGCTCCATAATCCACACCAGTGGCCCGGTCGCGCTTTCGATGAGGATGTCGGCATCCGCCGGGGGGGTGTAGTGCCGCGCCCGCGCCACGTGAACCTGGCGCCAATCGACGTGTTGGAGCAGCGGATGCGACCACTGCCCGCGCGTGGACACCGTCGGCGTGACCACGTCGCCCGGCTCGCCGCACGGCGATCCCGGCCCCGGCGCGATGAGCCACAGGTTGGCGGCGGGCAGCGTGGCTGTGACCAGCCCATCAACCACGACGAGGTCATACTCCCCGGCCCCGATGTCCTCCGGCAAGACGCCGCCCGCCGCCTGCTCCACAGCCAGGTCGGGCAGAATCGCCAAGACCTGCTCCAAAAAGCGGTTGCCCGGCGTGACCAGCAAAACGCGCGCGCTGCCCTGCCCGCTCAAGGCCACCGTCGCCACGTCATCCAGGGGGAGCGCGTCGGAGCCTTCCAGCCGGGCTTCGGCCCAGGCCGTGACCGGCACGCCCTCAAACGTGACCGCCGCCGCGCCATCCGCCGCCAGCGCGAGCGCGCGCCGCTCGAACAGCACGCCATCGACGTAGAGGGCCAGCGTCCGCTCGGTGGCGGGGCCGGCATTCTGCACGCGCGCGAAGGCCGCCATCCCCTCGCCGGTGCGCCGCAGCGCGAAGGCCACGATGCCCGCGTTGGGCGCGTCCTCACCGACGGCGAGCAAGCGTACCGCGCCCGGCAGCGCGGGGATGGGCGCGTCGCCAGCGGCATCGGTCACGAGGAGCGTGGTCACGGCGTCGCCGGTGGCGAGGCCCGCCGCCAGCGTCGCCGCCCCGCGCCAGTCGGGCGCACCGTCCGTCGGCGCGAGGCCGTCAAGGGCCTGGCGGAACGCCGCCGCGTCTCCGCCCGCGACGAGCAAGCGCGGCGTCGCGCCCACCAGGATGAGCGAGACGCGGTCGCCCGGTTCGAAGGTCGCGGCGAGAGCGCGCAGTTCGCCGAGGGCCACGTCGAAGCGCGTGCCGCCATCACTGTGGGCCGCCTGCATACTCGCGGAGCCGTCGAGCAGCACGATCACCTGGCCGTGGAGCGCCAGGGGCGCGGGGATAGCGGGCCGCGCCAGGGCCAGCGTCATCGCCAGCAGCGCGAGCAGTTGCAGGAAGAGCAGCCAGTTACGGCGGAGCTTCTGCCAGGGGCGATTGGCGTGCCGGTCAGAGAGCACCGCGTCCCAGAGATAGGTGCTCGGCACGGTCACGTTGCGGCGATGGAGCCGCAGCATGTAGAGCAGGAGGATGGGGACGGCCAGCAGCAGCGCGGCCCATCCGAGGGGATTCAGGAAGTGCATCGCGCCAATCAGGTGAGTCCCAGGGCCAGGCTGATGACACGGGCCGCGATCATCATCAGGCCGACGAGCACCCACAGCGACACCAGCGCCACCAAGCCGTTGATCCAGCGCCAGCGCGCGGAATCGGCCTCGCGCCCGGTGAGCTTGCCGCCGGCGCGGACGAGACCCTCGGAACTGGCGAGCAGCGCGCCAATCGCGCCGCCCCAGAGGAGCAGCGCACCTGGCGCGGTCTCGGCCCACAGCCCGAATTGGCCGAGGCCCCACAACACGAGCGCGCCGATCACCGCGCCGACCAACTGTCGGCCCCAGCGCTCGTTGCGTTCAGGGAGCAGGGTTTCGGATTGTATTCGCTTTCGCTTCTTAGGTTTGGATTTGGACATAGACCCTCTTCAAAGAATGGTGCTTGCTGGACGAGACAGGCGATGACAATGCCGTTCACTACCTGACACTTTTTTGAACTTCAAGGGACACAGAGATTCACAGAGATTTTTAAGAGAGATTCACAGAGGTTTTTCTGCTCTCAGTCCAACCGCAGGCGCGTTTTAGAGCTTCAAAAGTGCCGCTACGCTTAAAAAACACGCCGCTGACCGGCAAAGTTGCTCTGTTTAGGAATCTCTGTGTGTCAAAATTGTCAAACTTAACAAAAAGTGTCCGGTGGTGAAACTCCCCAGTTTAATTTGCTCCAAGGGGAACGTCAGTTCCCCGGTTCGCCGCGTAGTCGCGGATCTGACGATCCGCTCTGAGCGGGGCTAACTGGGGAGGGACTTCCGCCGCGCTGTACT
>SLSP01000177.1 GCA_007130345.1 Thermoflexales bacterium | reverse complement strand
CGGGCAACGCCCGGCGGCAGGTCGCCATCCTCGCGCAGGCCGCCGCCCTGGTGCGCCCCGGCGGACGCGTGCTCTACGGGACGTGTACCTTCGCGCCGGAGGAGAACGAGGGCGTCATCGCGGCGTTCCTGGCAGAGCACCCCGACTTCGAGATCGCACCCTTGCCGGAGGTGCCGGGGATGGGGCCGGGCCGCCCGGAGTGGCTTGCCGCGCCGGAGGCGTTGCGGGCTTGCGGGCGATTCTGGCCGCACACCGGGCCGGGTCACGGCCACTTCTACGCGCTGCTGCGCCGCCGCGGCGATCCGCCGCCCGACTTGCCCGCGCGCTGGACGGAGGCCGACGTGCCGGGGCGCGTGCTGAATCTCTATCGGAAGAGCGTGGGGGAATCGCTGGCGATGGCGTTGCCGGAAGCGGGGTTGGTCTTGAACCGGCACGACGATCTCTACATCACGCCGCTGGCACCGGCGCTATGGGAAAGGTTGCGCGTGCTGCGGCCGGGGTGGTGGGTGGCCTCGCTGCGCCATAACAAGGTCGCGCCGGATCACGCGCTGGCAATGGCGCTCCGTCCAGAGGACGCGGCCTCTGTGTGCGATCTTGCCCGCGACGATCCGCGAATCGTCAAGTACGCGCGCGGTAATCACTGGCAGGATAGCGGCAAGGAGGGCTTCGTGTTGATCACGGTGGGCGGTTTCCCGCTAGGGTGGGGCAAGCGCGGGGGCGGACGGCTACGGAGCCGCTATCCCGTCCATCTGCGGCAGAGCTTCAACGCCGCCGCCGTCGTAGCAGCATACTGAGCGCGCTCAACGCGCCGACCAGGATGTAGACGCCATCGGGGACGCTCTGCGCCAGGCCGAGCCAATCGGCGGCGTAGTAGAGCAGCGCGGGCATTGCGACGCCCACAAGGATCGCCGAAATCAGCCGCACCAGGCTCTTGATCAGCCCCACCAGCGCGGAAAAGCCCAACACGACAATTAAGATCAGCGTGGTCAATACGATAGGGTTCATAGTGTGTAGTATACCGGAAGCTGGCATTTCGGCAATGCGGCTATGCACGGTTTTGTGTCAAGCGTGAAAGTGATGCGTGAAACGTCAAACGTTATGCGTCAAACGTCAAAATAAGCAGCTTTATGCAGCACGATCCCCCACATCCGCCTCTTCTTTCTCCTGCGCCAGCCGCTCGAAGTGGGCGCGGATATTGCCCGCCAGCATCTCCGAGATACCGGGAACGTCCATCAGCGCTTCGATGCTGGCCTGGCGGATAGCGTCCAGCCCGCCGAAGTGCTGGAGCAGCGCCCGTCGCCGCACCGGGCCGATGCCGGGGATCTCGTCGATTTGTGAGGCGAGGCCGCGTTTGCTCCGCCGCTGCCGGTGGTAGGTGATGGCGAAGCGGTGCGCCTCATCGCGCAGACGCCGCAGCAGGAGAATGGCCGGATCGGTGGGGTCGAGGCGGAGGGGCGCGCGAATCCCCGGCGTGAAGACCTCCTCGTGGCGCTTCGCCAGCCCGATGACGGGCACCGCGTCCGTCAAGTCGAAGGCGGCCAGCACTTCCACCGCCATCCCCAACTGGCCCTTGCCGCCATCCACCACCAACAGATCGGGCAGCAGCGCCCACGCCTGATTGCCGCGCGCGCCTTTGAGTTCGCCGCCGGTGACGCGCCGCCAGCGGTCGAAGCGCCGGGTGAGCACCTCGCGCATACTGGCGAAGTCGTCCTGGCCCGTGACCGTGCGGATTTTGAAGCGGCGATAGTGGCTCTTCTTGGGCACGCCGTGCTCGAAAACCACCATGCTGCCCACCACCTCGACGCCCTGGGTCGTGGATATGTCGTAGCACTCCATCCGCACCGGGGGCTTGGGTAGATGCAGCGCCGCCTGCAACTGCTGGAGCGCGCGCTCGTTGCGGTGCTTGTCCATCTCCCACTGGGCCTGAAGCGCGCGCAGGGTCTCGGCGGCGTTGGTCGAAGCCAGATCGAGTAAATCCTGCTCGCTGCCCTGGCGCGGCACGTTGAGATAGACCACGTCGCCGCGCCGGGTGCGGAGCCACTGTTCCAGCACGGCGGCCTCGGCCACCTGCGCGGGGAGCAGAATTTCCGGCGGGATGTGGGCCGCGTGGCTGTAGAACTGCTGCAAGAACGCGGTCATAATCTCCTCTTCGTCGCTATCTCCGCTGCCCTCCATCACGAAGTACTCGCGGCCCAGGAGCTTGCCGTGGCGCACGAAGAACACCTCGACGCAGGCGTTGCCCTCGTCGCGGGCCAGCGCGATCACGTCCTGGTTGGTCGCGGCGGTGGTGATGATGCGCTGGCGCTCCATCACCTGCTGGAGCGCCTGGTAGCGGTCGCGCAAGTGCGCCGCCCGCTCGAAGTGCAGCGCCGCCGCCGCCGCGTCGATCTCGCGCTTGAGGTCGGCGATCACGGCCTCGGTCTCGCCCTCCATAAAGCGGAAAAGCTGCGCGATCATCTCCTGATACTCCGCGTGGCTCGCCATCCCGATGCACGGCGCGAGGCACAGCTTGAGATCGTAGTACAGGCACGCGCGGCGATCCTGGCCCGTGATGTCGCGGTCGCAGGTGCGGTAGGGGAAGAGGCGACGCAGCAAGTCCAGCGTCTCGCGGAGGGCGCGGCTGGAGGTGTACGGGCCGAAGTAGCGCCCGCCGTCCGGCTGCATCCGCCGGGTGATGCGCACGCGGGGGAAATCCTCGCCGGTCACTTGCAGGTAGGGATAGCGTTTGTCATCCTTGAGACGGACATTGTAGTGCGGACGGTACTTTTTGATGAGGTTGGCTTCGAGGATCAGCGCCTCGACTTCGGAGCCGGTGATGATCCACTCGATATCGGCGATGTGAGCGGCCAGTCGCCGGGTTTTGGGATTCTCCTGCGCCGAGGCGTGGAAGTACGAGGGGACGCGCTGGGCCAGATTGATGGCCTTGCCCACGTAAATTACCCGGCCCTTGATGTCGTGCATCAAGTAGACGCCGGGTTTGTCGGGCAGCGTATTGAGTTTCTGTTGAACCTTCTCTGTTGGCGCGATCACTTCCCTATTATACAATATCCCCCCAGGGTTGGCCTGGGGGGATGTGTGTTGAAGGTGAGATCAGAACAGCAGCAAGGCCAGCAGATTGAGGCCCAGTTCCCACAGAATGTCGTCGATGATGTCCGCGCTGCTCATCATCGAGAAGAAAGCGCAACAACAGCAACAGAGGATGAGCAACACAACGATCACGACAATGATAATGATGGTTGTATTGTTATTTTTCTTCGCGGGTGGGGTCGCGTAATCAGAGGGAGATGTAGATTCCGGGTAGATGGGGTCCGGCTCAGAGAAGGGATCCGGCGATACTGGCTCAGGATGCGCAACCGGTTCTGGATATGTGACAGGTTCCGGTTGTGAGACCGGCTCCGGGTGCGGG
>SLSP01000106.1 GCA_007130345.1 Thermoflexales bacterium | reverse complement strand
CTAGACCTGTCGCGTTCACGAGGGAGTTGATTATGGACATTACGTTGACCACGCCGGCGCTCTTATTCCCGGCTTTATCGCTGTTGCTGCTGGCCTACACCAATCGCTTTTTGGTCATCGCCGGGCTGATCCGAGACCTGCACGCGCGGTATAAGAAACATCCTAATCGGATTATCATCGGCCAACTGGACAACTTGCGCAGCCGGGTGGTGATGATCCGCAATATGCAGGCGTATGGCATCGCCAGTCTGTTGTTGTGCGTCTTCTGCATGTTCCTGTTATTCGCGGGGCAGGTGCGGGCGGGGGAGTATGTCTTCGGCCTGAGCTTGGTGTTGATGATGCTCTCGCTCTGGCTCTCCTTCCGCGAAATCCTGGTCTCCATCGACGCGCTGAACCTGCAACTCAGCGATCTGGAAGAAAAGGTGGCGGGATAATGGGCGCGCTAAAGGGGAACGTGCTGCGGCGGAGTGGGATGCTCTGGCTTCTGGCGTTGCTAATGCTGGTGGGGCAGCCCGTCGCGGTGGAAGCTCAGGAGAGCGAGCGACTGGTGTTGGCCTTCTACTATGCCTGGTTTGATATGGATACGTGGCGGCTCCCGCTGCCTGATCGGCCGCTCAATCCGTACATTTCGGCGGATGTATCTGTGATCGCGCGGCATGTGGCCGAGGCCCGGCAAGCGGACATCGACGCGCTCATCACGGCCTGGTATGGCCCCACCGTGCATAACAATCAGACCGAACCGAATTTCTGGGCGTTGATGGATCAGGCGCAGGGCACGGGGTTGCGCGTGGGCGCGTCGGTGGATATGGGCGGCCCGTTTTTGCAGAGTACCGAGTCGGTGGTGCAAGCCCTGGCGACGCTACGCGACCGGCACACGCAACATCCTGCGTATCTGCGGGTGGGGGGGCGGCCGGTGGTCTTCTTCTGGAACCAGGAGAACTTCTCTGTGCCCACCTGGGAAGCGATCCGGATGCAGGTGGACCCGGATCACGCGATGCTCTGGATTGCGGAGGGGACGCGCCCGCACTATCTGGAAGCCTTCGACGGTCTGTACCTCTACAGCGTGGCGTGGAGCACGACGCCCGCCTCGGTGCTGACGCGCTGGGGCAATGAGGTGCGCCAGTGGGAAGCGGCTCACGGGCAATCGCGGCTCTGGGTGGCGACGGTGATGCCCGGCTATGACGATATGGTGCTGGCGGCCCAGCGCCCCGATGCCTTCGTGCGCGCGCGCAGCGATGGCAATTACTATCGCGCGTGTTGGCAAGGCGCGATCCAGAGTCAGGCCGATTGGGTGGTCATCACCAGCTTCAATGAGTGGATTGAAGGCTCGCACATTGAGCCTTCGACCACTTACGGTGATGTCTATATCGGCTTGACGGCCAAGCTGGCAGCGGCATATCGCAGCGCGAGCTTCGGCGAACCGACGCCCACGCCTATCCCGCTCCCTACAGAAACTCCGGAGCCGCCACCCACCGCGACTCCGGAACCGATTTTGCTCACGCCAACGGCCACATTCACACCAACCGCCACGCCGACCTTGACGCCCACCGCCACCATCACGCCGACGGCGACGCCCTTCCGGCTCTCGACGCCGACGCCCACGCCGACCTTCCCACCCACAGCGGAATTGCCCCCGGCCCCCTCGGTTGAGGCTTATCCCGGCAGCTTGACGACCGCGACACCCGAATTTGTATTGCCTCTGATCCCGGTGGAAGGCGGGAGCGGCGGGCAGGGACGTTGCGCCCCGCTTCCGGTGCTCTTGCCGTTGGCCCTGGTGCTCCTGGCCCGACCGCTCAACGTGGCGTTGACCAAACCCGCTATCCGAAGATAAGCTCCTCCAGGCGGCGAATATCCTCCGGCAGCACGTCGGGGAAGCGCAACCCGCCCTTCACCTTTGCCCCGGTTTCGTAGAACTCATATCCGCCCATACTCAGCATCACGTCGCGGCTGCCGGTGAGAATTTGGAAGAGACCCCATACCGGGCTGCGCGAGAAGTTGGTGTCGAGTACCTGGATTTTCCCGCGCTTCAGATAGATGGCATCCGCGAATCCCGTGCGGTCAGGGTCAGGCGTCACCAGGATATAGCGCTTGTTGGTGACGATGAACTGCCACTGGTGATAAGCCAGCCATCCCCAAATGCTCTCCGCTATGAAGAACAACCCCAGGAGGGCCAGCCCCGCCGAGATCATTTGCGCCGCGTCTACGTCGGTTATCCGCATCGGGATGTACGTGACGATGCCCGCTACGAACAATATCGTCCCAATCGCGCCCGACATTGACGGTGTCTTGAGGCGATAGCCGGCCATCCCGATGGTCTGCTGGATGACTTCATCTTCCAGATAGTGTGGTTTGGGCAGAAAGCTATCCAGAAAGGGGCGGATGAGGCGCAGCTCAAAGGCCCAGATCTTCTGTAAAAACCCTGGCAGTCTGCTCTTCGACGCGGACGACGTCGCAGCAGCATCGGCATCGGCATCGGCTGAAGCCGGAGCCGGCGTATTTGTAGTTGCCGTCGCTTCGTTCACGGTGCCGGTATGATTAAGGTTTGCCCTATGCGGATATTGTCTCCAGGGAGGTTATTCCGTTGGCGGATGGCGTCTTGCGAGACCCCGTAAATCTGGCTCAAACGGTAGATGGTATCCCCGGATTGCACGACGTGGGAGCGTTCTCCCGCGACTGCCGCGCTGCTGCTCGGTTCGCCGGGCGAGATGGGGCTGACGGTGGGGTCGGGGGGCGGGGGCACAGGTTGCGGGGGATCCGGGACCGGGGTTGGCGGGGCCGGGGTGGCGATGACTAAGGGCCTATCGACTGCGGTGCTGAACAGGTCGCGGGTGACGGCCTGTAGCTCAACCACCGTAGTTGATTCTCGGGTGTCGGTGATGAGTCGGAGTGCCCACCAGGGGATGAAGCGGGTGGTGATCCAGAAGACCAGCAACAGTGTGAGGACCACACCGGCAAAGTAGGCTACCAGTTTCCCCAGGTTAATGGACATCAGATCGCGTTTGAATATCAGCCAGAATCCCCAAACAATGGCCAATGCGATGAACGATATGACAACGATAGAATCGACATTCATGATCCGTCTCCTTTCCAAACTATGGTGTGATGTGAATGTGTAAACTGTACGGTAATCTTGAGTACATCATAACACTTCAGTCTTGTGAGCAAACCGCTCAAAAAATAGCTCAAAGTCCCCGTCTCGGGGACGGTTCAAACGTGTACTACCGGTCTAGCCGCCCCCGGGGACGGGGGCTTGGAACGTGCTCATAAAACTGGTTGGTTACTACATCTAGCCGGACGGTGGACACACCGCCTTGTGAGCAAACCGCTCAAAAAATAGCTCGAAGTCCCCATCTCGCGGACGGTTCAAGCGTGTACTACTGGTCTAGCCGCCCCCGGGGACGGGGGCTT
>SLSP01000153.1 GCA_007130345.1 Thermoflexales bacterium | reverse complement strand
CCCCTAGCATCACCACGAAAGCCTCTGGCCGCCAGAGCCGCGCCAACCCCGCGAAGGTGTGATTCAGCAGCGTCGTGCCGGTCACGGCGATCACGTCGGCCTGGGGCAATATCTCGTCGGCCTGAGACGCGGGAAGGTCGCCCGCGCGGGGATTCAGCTCCAGCACCCAGAGCCGCCCCGCCCGCTCGCGGATGCGCGGCACGAAGGGGAAGTGCCCCACGATGGCGACGTTGCGCCCGGCCCCCCGCTCGGCGATGACCTCGGCGGCGTTGACCGCCACGCAGCGCTCGCGGGGCACCTCCAGCAGCGCGTTGATGGTAGCGAGGCCCACGCTGGCCTCCCACAAGCTGGACGAGCGCGCCAGCGCGACCCAATCGGCGACCGCGCCATCGAGCAGATGCCCGGCATCCCGCACCGGCACGCGCCCCCCGTGATGCGCGTCGTCGCCGTCCGCGAGCGTCGAAGCCAGCCCGCCGCGCAACGCGCCCGCGACTTCCAACGCGGCCACCGTCCAGTGCCCGCCGATGCGCAGGTCGCGGGGGCGAGCGTGAAGCGCGCGCGGCGTGACGTGTTCAATCAGGGCCTCAATCCAGCGCATTAGCTCCGCGAATCCTTCCCAAAACGGTGCGTGATCAACTCCACGATCTCGTTGGCGCTGGTCTCGATGGGTTGATCGGTCACGTCGATGATGGAGAAGCCGTGCTGTCGGCAGAGTCGCCGCGCGGCCTCCAATTCCTCATAGATGCTGGTCAAGTCGGTGTAGTCCTCCAGGCCCGGCGCGCCCATCCGCCGACTGCGCTGCCGCCGATGCGCCTGCAACTGAAGCGGGTCGATCATCAGGCCGAGCACCCGGCGGCGGTTGAGTTGCAGCAGTTCCGGCGGCGTGGGAATCCCCAGCACCAGGGGCACGTTGGCGACCTTCCAGCCCAGGACGGCCAGGAACATCGTCAGCGGGGTTTTGCCCACCCGCGAGACCCCGGTGAGCACGATTTCCGCGTCCGGCCAGCCCGCCGGGTTCTTGCCGTCATCGTGCGTCATCGAGTACTCGATGGCGGAGACGCGCTCGAAGTAGGCGCGGTTAAGCTGCCGATAGAGGCCGGGCCGGGCCAGCGGTTCCTGGCCGAGCGCATCGGCGAGGCGCGTCAACAGCGGCCCCATCAAGTCGATGGCGCAAACGTCCCGCGCAGCGGCCTCCGCGATGAGGGCGGCCCGCATCTTGCCATCCACCAGCGTGTGAACAAGCGTGCCGCCCGTCTCCGCCGCCCGCGCGACGGCTTCCTCGATCTGCGGTTTTTGACGCGCGTGGGGCACGGTAATCACGGGGACGCGCTTCCCATCAGGGAACTGTACCAGCACGGTATGCGCGATCTGCTCTCCACTGGCTCCAGTTCCCCCAGAGACAATGTAGAGCGGCAAGGGTGCGGCTGCCTTGTCGGTGTCCATAAGCTAACTCCTGTGTGAGTCCCCTGAAAAAAGTCCAAAAATCCGATTTTTCCACACGCGACCTACTACCTGTATGAAATTCGCACGCGGAAAATCTACATATAGTATCAAATCTCTAAAAAATCGGATTTTTTAGGGTTCTTTCAGTAGAGTCCTGTGTCAATGTGGCAATTTAGGCTCAATGTAGCTCAATGTAGCTCAGTGTAATACAAAATCCCCTCAGAAACAAGCGGCAGCAACGTTGAACGCGCGCCAAACGTCACCCTGAGCGCAATCGAAGGGTCTCTGTCTCCAAAATTGAGATTCCTCGACTATGCTCGGAATGACGTTTGACGTTTGACGTTTGACGTTTGACGCCTCACGTTTCACGTTTGAAATGCGCCCCCCATTGACAGTATGCCTTGATAACGTAGAATACACGAGTGTTTATGCCCGGCGGTCAGCCGGATCAAGAGGAGCGCAGCTATGAGCGAAACACAAGGACTATCCCAATTCATCGCGGCGGCGTGCCCCAGGTGCGGGGTATGTTGCGCCGACTGCGAAACCTGTCTCCCTCCCGAAGCGTGCCCGATGCCCCAACCCAACTTCTTCCAGCGCCTCCGGGAGGATGTGCAAACGGTCTTCGCCAAAGACCCGGCGGCCCGCAGCCTCATCGAGGTGCTGACATGCTATCCCGGCCTGCACGCCATCTGGACACACCGCGTCGCTCACGCGCTGTGGACACGCGGCTGGCATTTCCTGGCCCGCTGGCTCTCCCACATCAGCCGGGGACTGACCGGCATCGAAATCCACCCCGGCGCGCAGATCGGACGGCGGTTCTTCATCGACCACGGGATGGGCGTCGTCATCGGGGAGACGGCAGAAATCGCCGATGACGTGCTGATGTACAAGGGCGTCGTCCTGGGCGGCGTCTCCCTGGAGAAGACCAAGCGCCATCCCACCATCGGCAACGGCGTGATCCTGGGAACTAACGCCATCGTTCTCGGCCCCATCACCGTAGGCGACGGCGCGCGTATCGGTTCCGGTTCGGTAGTCGTCAAAGCCGTGCCCAACTGCGCCACCGTCGTCGGGATTCCGGGGCGCGTGGTCAAGCTGCACGGGGTGGCGTGTCGCCGCAAGCCCGATCTGCACCATGAGCAGTTGCCCGATATGGTCGCCGACACCATCCGCGACCTTACCCGGCGCATCGAAGCACTGGAAAATGCCGCCTGACGCCTGACGTTTTACGCTTTACCCATCTCAGAGAGGTGATCTATGACGCAACAACTCGAAGATTTCAACGGTCTGGTAGCCGACAGCGCGCTCGACCTCATCGGCAAGACGCCTGTAGTGCGCTTGCACCGCGTGGTGGAACCGGGGATGGCCGCGATCTGGGCCAAGCTGGAGCGCCAGAATCCCGGCGGATGCGTCAAAGAGCGTATCGGCCTCTGGATGATCGAGGCAGCAGAGCGCGCCGGGCGGCTCAAGCCCGGCGGCCTGATCGTCGAACCCACCAGCGGCAACACCGGCATCGGCTTGGCGATGGTGGCCGCCGTCAAGGGCTACCGCGCCATCCTGGTGATGCCCGATTCCCTGAGCGTGGAGCGCCGCCAGCTTTTCCGCGCTTACGGGGCCGAGGTGGTGCTGACGCCTGGAAGTCAGGGCATTCGGGGGGCCATCGCCCAGGCCCAAGCGATTGTGGAGGAGAATCCCGGCGCGTGGATGCCCAATCAGTTCGAGAACCCGGCCAATCCTGCCGCCCACCGCGAGACCACCGCCCGCGAGGTGCTGGCCCAGGTGCCGCACCTCGATGCCTTCGTCGCGGGCGTGGGCACTGGCGGCACGATCACCGGCGCGGGCGAAGCGCTCAAAGCCGCCGCCCCCCACGTCCAGGTGATCGCCGTGGAGCCAGCGGAGTCGCCCGTCCTCTCCGGCGGAGAAGCCGGCTCCCACGAGATTCAGGGCATCGGCGCGGGATTTGTGCCGCCAGT
>SLSP01000187.1 GCA_007130345.1 Thermoflexales bacterium | reverse complement strand
TCAATAAACCAGGGAATTTTCCCAGACCTGTCAGGTTTTGAAAACCTGACAGGTCTTCCTCCCGAATGATTGAAGGATACAATTCTGCATTATTTCAGCACGCCAGCGCCTGTTGGATGCGGCGCAGGTCTTGTGATAGCTCGTGAATTTTGGCGGCGTACAGTTCGCCTCTGAGATCGCCTTCGCGTTGGGCTTCGCCGATGAGGCTATCTAGCCGGTGTTTGATTTGTCGTAGCCGCAGTTCGCGCAACCGCAGCACCACGCGCTCCACATCGCGTCCCCACTGCTCCGGCGTCATCTCCGGCAGCGGCGCGGTGATCCAGGCATTGACCTGTTCCAGCAGATCGTCGGGGAGCAGGTCTTCCATCTCCACCGTGGGGTCTTGTCCCATAGTCAGCCAGGCTTCCCAGACGAGCATATACGTGGTGGAAAAGTCCTCTTTGTTCAAGGGCGCCAAGTCCGCATTCACCAGATGTTGATCGAGCGGTTGCAGCAACTCCGGATTGCGCATCAGCACGGTGAGGACGTAGGCTTCGCGGTCGGCGGAGAGCGGCGTGGCGTCGGCGCGCTTGACCGCCGATTGCTGGCGCACCGCCTGGGCGCGCTCGCGGACGCGCAGGCGATCCAGCAGCATCCGCGCATCCAGGCCCAGGCGCAGCGCGATCTCTTGCGCGTAGGCTTCGCGTTCCACGCCGTCGGCGATGTCGTTGAGCAATGGCAGCATCGCGTCGATGATGCGGGCTTTCCCCTTTGGCTCCTGGGGATTCTCCTGTTGCAATAGTTGCTGGAAGTAGAAGCGCACTACCGGCTGTGCCCGCGCGAGTAGGGCTTCCCACTTCTGCGGATCGTCCAGAATCAACTCGTCGGGGTCGAGGCCGTCGGGCAACGTGACCACGCGGATGTCGGCCTTGAGCCGGCCCTCGTAGCCCACTAGCCCGCGCGGATCGAAGACCGGTTCCCATTCCCGATCCAGCGTCTCGCGGGCCACTTCCAAACCGCGCAAGGTAGCGTGGACGCCGGCGGCGTCGGGGTCGAGGGCCAGGATGAAGTTGCGGGTGAGGCGCTGCAATTGCTTGAGATGCGCCTCGGTCAGCGCGGTGCCCATCGGCGCGACGATGTTGCGGTAGCCGGCCTGGTAGGGGATGATCACGTCCATATACCCTTCCACGATGACGGCGGCGTCGGCGTCGCGGATGGGGCCGCTGGCGAGGTGGTAGCCGTAGAGCACGGAGCTTTTGTCGAAGAGTGGCGTCTGCGGCGAGTTCATGTACTTGGGCATGGCGTCAGGCGCCAATGCCCGCGCCCCAAAGGCGATCACGCGCCCGCGGCGGTCGTGAATCGGAATCATCACCCGGTCGCGGAAGCGGTCATACGTGCCGCCGCCTTCCTTCTGCACCAGCATCCCCGCCTTGACCTGCTCCTCGACAGTGTAGCCCTTGCCAGAGAGATGGCTGCGCGTGGCGTCCCAGGAATCCAGGCTGTAGCCGATCTGAAACGTTGCCAGCGCCTCCGCAGAGAAGCCGCGTGCGCGCAGGTAGTCGCGGGCGCGCGCGGCTTGCGGCGCGGTGCGCAGCAGGTGATGGTAGTACGCGGCGGCTTCGGCCAGCAGCTCGCGCAACCGGTCGGCCTCGTTGGCGGCCTCAACTTGTTCGGGCGTGCGTGGGCGCAACTCGACCCCCGCCTGGCGGGCCAATTCCTCCAGCGCGGTGCGGAAATCCAGGTGCTCGAACTCCATCGCAAAGTTAAAAACGTCCCCACCCTTCCCGCAGCCGAAGCAATGCCAGCGCTGGTTATCGGGGAACACGAAGAACGACGGCGTCTTCTCCGTGTGGAAGGGGCAGAGTCCCTTGAGATTTCTCCCGGATTTTTGCAGTTGGACGTGGCGTCCGATGTATTCGGCGAGGTCTAACCGATCCTTGACGTTATCTACAACGCTCATAGGCCATATTTTACTCAGGTAGGTTAGATAGGCAAGAAGCCGCCGCGAGGGGGATCATATCATCTGTCTGATGATTGCCCTGCGCATCAATAACGCCTAGTCGCTGGCCGGTAGCTGGATCGTAGAGTCCCACGCGCAAGTGTGCGGCGGCGAGATCGGCGGGAAGCGGCAAGAACCGGGGATCCAACACAATATCCCTCGTGAGCCACCATGAGATGGGGTAGTTACCGCTATCGGGCGGGCCGTCGTGTTGCCCGATAAGCTCGCCTCCGGCATCCAGCAGATGCACAAAGGCAACGTAATCTGTGGTCGGTTCGGCGCGGGCGATCCAGGTCAGGGTCAGCGCCAGCGTATCGCGCACCACGGCGGCATCGCAGCCGTGGAAGGTGATGGTCGGCCCGACTTGATGTGGCGCGTGATGGTGGGGAGGCGGGGGGGGCGTGCTCGCGCGCATCCGCCACGGGCCAAGCTCCAGCGCGTTCGCGTCGCCCTGGGTCAGCGGGATGCGCGCGCCCTCCGCGTCCAGCAAGCCCAGCCGAATCCAATAGAGGCGTGGCGCGGCGGCGTCTGGGGGCAGGGACAAGGTGTGTTGTTGCCGGATGGTGGTATTGGCTGCCCACAGCTCGCTAGGATAGAGCGTGCCGCCGAGCCAATGGTGGTTGGCGGCGATCCGCTGTGTGGCATCTTGGGGCGCGATTTGGATGAATGGCGTGAGTTGTTCGCCGGGTGGTTCCTCGGCGCGCCAATAGAGTTCCAGGGTAACGTTTTCTCCGGGGCGCCAATCGCCCTTGGGGATATCGACGCCGAGCAGCGTGACGCCGTTGGCAAAGGTGGCCTCCAGCGATTGAACTTGCGCGGGCAAGTCCCCGGTGTAGGTGAGCGACGCGAAGGCCGGGCGTAGCAGCAAGCGTGGCACAAGGAGCGCGCCTAGCGTGGCCGCTATCACGAGCGCGTGGGTGAGCAGCGCGAAGCCGGATAGATCGCGCCATTGTCCCCATCCCCAGGCCAGGAGCATACCGGTGGCGGCGACGGTGGGGAAGAGCAAGCGTCCATAAGGCGCGCCGGTGCTCACGGCCCAACGTGTCAGTGAGAGGGCATTGAGAGCTAACGCGGCGGCCAGCAATCCCAGGCCGCGTCGGGTGATGGCGGGCGCGCGCCAGAAATCGCCGCCGGGAAGGAGCGCGCGCGTCCAGCCGACCAGCGCGATCAAGACCGCGCCGGCGATAACGTGGTAAACCCAGCGCGGCGCGGAGATGAGCGCCCAACCCAGTCCCACCCAATAGGTCTCGAAGACGGCCAGCACTTCGGGCAGGCCGAAGCTCGCCAGCGCCACTTGACTGTCAAAGTGAGGCGCCAGCCCCATCGGGTCGCTGTAGTGGATGGCGTTGTGTAGATACCAGCCGCCGCCAACGAGGCCCGCCGTTATTCCCAGGGCCAGGCCGGAGGTGAGCCATCGCGTGGGGCGCGCGTTCTGGTTGC
>SLSP01000244.1 GCA_007130345.1 Thermoflexales bacterium | reverse complement strand
TGGCCGGGGAGATTTCGGGCATTGTCTCTGTGAGCAATTTCCTGGAGGTGAGCGGCGCCAACGGCATCCTCATCGTCTGGGTCATCGATATGGTCATTATGCTGCTGATGACGGCGATGCAATCCCTCTTTGTTGACCGCTTCTCGCGCCTGACCCTGATGCGCGTGATGACCCTCGGCTTTGTGGGCGCGTTCTTGATACTGCGCCTGCTGTTCGTCTTTCACGCCCCGCTCACGCTGGCCTACGGCTTCTTGTACCTCCTCTCCACCCAACAACTGCTTATCTTCCCGATTTTCTTCTGGCTGTTAGCCAACGACGTGTTCGATATGGCGCAGACCAAGCGCCTGTTCCCCCTCATCGCCGCCACCGCCTTTATGGGCGGACTATTGGGGATTGGCTTCAGCACGGTTCAACCGACGCTATTTGCCCGCGCGGGCGTCCCCGACACCGAGTTGTTCACGTTTAACGTGCTGATCTACCTCGCCATCTACGTCATTCTGGAGATGGGCTTCCGCAAGGTAAAGTGGCGGGAGACCGTGCCCAAGGTGGAGACCGTCAAGGAGACGCTGATGGAGGGGTGGGAGTTCGTGCGCGAAGTGGAGTCCTTCCGTTACCTCATCTTCGCCCTCGCCGCGCTGGCAATCTGCGACGTCATCATCGAGTTTCGCTTCCTGTCAGTCTTCGAGACCACCTTTGTCACCGCCGAAGCCTACCAGCAATACTACAGCCTGTACCGGCTCGGTTACGTGCTGCTAGCCTTTCTGTTTCAGTCGTTTATCACCGGCACGCTGATTGACAAATTGAGCCTCAAGAAGGTCTTCTTCATCTATCCGGCGGCAGCCCTCACCGGGCTGCTAGGGATGCTTTCGCTGCCGGGCATCGTCACGGGCGTGGGGGCCATCCTGCTGGAAAAAATCTCCGCTTACGCCATCGACGAACCGGCGCGCAAATCCTTCCAGGCCCTCGTGCCAGAGGAGCGCCGCGGGCGCGTGAGTATCTTTATGGACAGCTACCTCTACGCCGGCGGGAGCATCGTCGGCGCGTTGCTGTTGCTGCTCATCATCGGCCTGGGGACGCTGTTCGCGTGGCCGTACTATCATTACGTCTACCTGAGCGTGGCAATACTCGCCGCGCTCTTCGCGATCTGGGCCATCTACAAGATGCGCCAGGTCTACGACAAGAGCCTGTTCAACTGGCGCATCAAGCGCCGCCAGCGCCGCGCCAGCGTGCTGGATGGGTTGGATTTCTGATGCAGATCGGGCTGACGTTCGACTTACAGGAAGCGCAAGCCCCGGATTCCGGCGCGCGTCCCGATGCTTACGCCGAGTTCGATACGGAGGAGAGCATCGGCTATCTGGAGGCCGCCCTCCGCGATCTGGGCCACGACGCGCGGCGGATCGGCGACTTGCGCGCGCTGATGGATTTCCTGCGCGGCGGCGAGCGGGTCGATCTGGTCTTCAATATGGCCGAAGGGCGCGGTTCGCGCTCGCGGGAGGCGCACGTGCCCGCGCTGCTGGAAGCCTACGCCATCCCCTACACCGGCTCCGACCCGCTGACTCTATCCCTGTGCCTGGACAAAGCCGCGACCAAACGGCTGTGGCAGTGGGCCGGCTTGCCCACTCCCGCCTTCGTCGTGGCCGATGACGTGACCATATTGGCCGGGAACGGACTGCCGCCCTACCCTCTGTTCGTCAAACCGCTACACGAGGGCACGTCCAAAGGCATCAACGGCGCGTCCATTGTGACCTCGCCAGAAGCGTTGGCCGAGCGCGTCGCGTGGATCGCGGCGACCTACAGGCAGCCCGCGCTCATCGAGCCGTTCCTGTCCGGCCGCGAGTTCTCAGTGGGCATCTTGGGCACGGGCGCGCGCGCCCGCGTGATTGGCGTGACGGAAATCTGCCCGCGCGCGGCCAGTGGCGTGGCGGATTTTCACGAGAAACAGCGGTGGGACAGCGCCATCACCGGCGTCTTCGCCCCGCTGCCCGCGTCCCCGCTGCGCGAGCAGTTGACCGCGCTGGCCCTGCAAGCATACCGCGTGCTGGAATGTCGCGATCTGGGCCGCGTGGATTTGCGCCTCGACGCGGACGGCGCGCCGCAATTATTGGAGCTAAACCCCATCGTGGGGCTATATCCACACAGCAGCATCATGCCCATCCTGGCCCGCCAGGCCGGGATGAGTTTCAACGCGCTGGTGGCCGCCATTGTCGCAGAGGCCCGCGCGCGGTGCGGTAAAGAATAATGCGTAATCCGTGAGTCACGGAATACGCATTACCAGTACGCAACACCTAACACATACCGGGTGATACTATGGCAAGACCAAATATAACGTGGGACGATTGGCGTTCACAACTTCAGCACCGCATCACGACCTTAGAAGCGTTAGAGGAATGGATCCGCGTCACGCCAGAGGAAAAGGAAGCGATTGCAACGAGTGCCGGGCGATACCGGTGGAGCGTCACGCCGTATTACGCCTCTTTGATGGATCCCGACGACCCGACGTGCCCCATCCGGCAGCAGGCGATACCCGCCCTGGCGGAATTCCGCCGCTATCCTGGCGCGAGTCCCGATCCGGTAGGGGATACGGTCTACCGCAAGACCAACCGCGTGGTGCATAAGTATCCCGACCGCGCCATCATCCTTGTCACCGAGCTATGCGCCCTCCACTGCCGGCACTGCACCCGCAAATATCACACGGCAGACCTGGAGGGGACGTACTTCGCAGAGGGGGAGAGCGCGTCGTGGGAGCCGGACTTCGCCTATATCGAGCAGCACCCCGAACTCCGCGACATTCTGCTGACCGGCGGCGATCCCCTGCTCTACAGCAACGAACGGCTGGAGCCGATTCTGGCCCGGCTGCGCGCCATCCCCCATGTCGAGATCATCCGCATCGGCAGCCGGACGCCCGTCGTCTTGCCGCAGCGCATCACCGTCGCGCTGGCCGAGATGTTGGAGCAGTACCATCCCGTGTGGTTCAATACCCAATTCAACCACCCCCGCGAGATCACGCCGGAAGCCGCCGCCGCGTGCGACCGGCTGCTGCGACACGGGATCGTCGTCCAGAACCAGAGCGTGCTGCTGCGCGGCATCAACGACGACCTGGCGACGATGCGGCGCTTGCTAACGGAGCTGCTGAAAATTCGCGTGCGGCCCTACTACCTCTACCATTGCGACAACGCCGTCGGCATCTCCCACTTCGTCACCAGCCTGGAAGCGGGCCGCGCCCTGTTCCGGGGACTCCAGGGCTTCATCACCCGCTTCGCCGTCCCGGAGTACGTGCTGACCACGCCCCTCGGCAAAATCCCGCTGCGCGAAGAGAACCTGCACCGAGACGAAGACGGCTATTGGATCGAAAACTACGCTGGCGAAACCATGCGCATCGAGGAACCGCTGCCCCGGCAGCAACGTCAGCCGCTTGATTTT
>SLSP01000015.1 GCA_007130345.1 Thermoflexales bacterium | reverse complement strand
GCGGGCTGGAAAGCCCGCGCCACCGTAGGACAGACATTCTTGTCTGTCATTGGCGGGCTGGAAAGCCCGCGCCACCGTAGGACAGACATTCTTGTCTGTCATTGGCGGGCTGGAAAGCCCGCACCACGTAGGACAGGCTTTCTGGCCTGTCATTGGCGGGCTGGAAAGCCCGCGCTACATAGCACAGACATTCTTGTCTGTCATTGGCAGGCTGGAAAGCCCGCGCTACGTAGGACAGGCTTTCTGGCCTGTCTACCGCGTTACGTTAATTCGACGGCGTCGGCATCCTCAAGGGCCTGGGATGCGGCGGCGCGCAGGGCGTCGAGGGCGGCGTCGAGTCCGACGGCGTCGGTGATGCGGCGCTGCGGCACCACCTCGGCGACGCGGAGGCGGTACACGCGCTGACCCGGTTCAGGGGAAGCGGCGGGCGTGTAGCGCGCGCGCAATTCCCGCACGGTGTTGACAACGGCGCCCACCTGGTCGTGCAGGCCGCCCAGAGAAATATGACAACGAGCGCAACGCGCGCCGTCCGCGGCCCAATCCAGACCGGGACATTCGTAGCGCGTGAGATAGGCAGCCTGCGGAATCTGCGCGGCATCCAAATCGGCCTGGCCCTTCTGCACCGCCACGTCGCGCTGGGCGTGGAGCGCGGCGTAAACTTCCTGGTAGCAGGCGCGGAGCGGCGTCAGCGCGGCGGCGAACGCCTCCCACTCGTGATGCACGCGGCCCTGGTGCATCAGGCGCGTCAGTTGCTCGCGCCAGCCCTGCGCTGCCGCCTCAGCCAACGGCTCGATGCCAGGCACGCCCTGGGCCTGCGCGATGGCGTCCAGCATCCCCCGCGCCTGGCGGTATTCCGGCAGATGCCGATCTCGCGTCACGAAGACGTAGAGGGACTGCACCTCGGCGTGCCAGGCGCGCAATTCATCCAGATGCGCCAGGAATTGCTTGACCGTCTTGCCGGGATTGCGCTGGTGGCTCGTCACCTGCCGGTAGAGTTCGTCGGAATCCGTCACCTCCGCCGGGAGGGGGTACGCGGCGGCGCGCAACTCCACCGCCACGCGCCCGGCGCGCTCGTGCCAGGTCTGCATCTCCTGAAGAATCTGCTCGGCCAGCACGTTGGGCGTCTCCTCGCGCTGCGGCGCGTCGAAGATCACCTTCAACTCATCCTGCGCCCGGCGGAGTTCCGCCGGCGTCACGACCTCCTCTTGCTCGTAGAAGATGGCGGCGCGGCGGAACTGGCGCGCGTGCGTGAAACAGGTCTGCGCCATCGGCACGCTGGCATCGTGGTACTCCTGATTGTCGAGCTTCACCGAAAGCATCCCCACGCGGAACATTGCCGCCAGGATCAGCCGCACGATGACGGGATGCCAGCCGTAATCGCCGCCGGTGAAGTGTTCTTCCAGCGCTTTGCCATCGGTGGGCTGGCCGCGTCGCGCGCGCAACTTCAACTCCTGGAGCACCTCGGCCACCGGCGCGCTGTGCTGCTTGAGATGGCCTTCCTGGTCGAAGAGATCGAGGGCCGCGCCCACGCCAGAGAGCGCGTAAGGCGCGACGTTGAGCACGGCTTCGATTTCTTGCTCCTGGGGCTTCACCGCCGCCAACTCGAACTTGGGGTGGACGTGGGGCACCACCTGGCTCAAGGCACGGTTGAAGATGGGGTTGAGCGTCGTCGCGCGCCCGTCCAACTCCTCGGCGCGTCCGTTCCAGATCAGCACGCCGTTGATGAGCGCGCTACTCAGCGCCGTCTGAATTTTGCCCCGGAGGGTGTGCCATTCGGTCTCTTTTTCGCGGATGATGTCGCGCTCCTCGTCGGTCTTGGCCTGCTTCACCCGCCAGTTGTCAATCACCTCACCCAGGGCGATGGCGCGTTGCAGCCAATTTTCGAGATCGGGGCTGGGTGCCGCGATCCAATAGACCGTCTCCGGGTGGCTGAAGCTGTCAATCTGCTCCAAATCGGCCGCGCTGAAATCCCGCTCGCGGGCGACGTAAAGGGGCGAGTAGACTTCCAGGATGAGGCCCGCGCCGCTGCTGAACTCCTCATCATCCACGCGCACGGCCACGTCGAAAGTGCGCTGGCCCTGGCGATAATTGAGCTTGCCCACCGGACGCAGCACCTCGCCCAACGTGGCGCGCACCGCGCGGCGCAGCTTGATCTCGTGCGCTTTGATGCCGGCGACCTCCTCCTCAAAGCTCTTCTTGGTGCCAGTGAGAAATTCCCACGCGCCATCGCCTTTGGGGATGACGTAGTGCCCCGCTTCGAGGCGCTTGAGGCTGGCTTCAATCTCCGCGCGCAGCCGCTCCACCCGCTCGACGCGCACGTCACGCAGCAGCGCGTGGGCCAGCGTGTCCGCCGTCACCGCAATCCAGGGCACGGATTGCAGCAGATAGAGCGCCTTGAGGATGCGCTGATCCAGCACGCGGTAATCGCGCAGTTGCCGGGGCAGATTGGTAATCTCCCGGCGATCTTGGGGCAGCAAATCCACCGCGATCTGGTCGTAGACCATGTCGAGGGCCACAATCTGGCCCAGTTCTCCCGCGATAAAGCCGTTATCCGGCGTGCTCAAGACGCCCTGCGCCATCCCGATCATACTCCGCGCCTCGTCAGAAATCTGGAAACCGGTCGCCATCGCGTTGGGCAGATTGGCGAAAATCGCCTGAATCAACGTGGGATGGTAGGGCAAGAAGGGGACGGCAGCGGTGAAACTCTCCTCCGCCATACCGGGCCATTCCCGGCGACTGCTGCCCGGCAGTTCAGAAAGCAGGGCCAGCGCACCGCTGTGCTGCTGGTAGAAGGCGTGGATGTCGGGGATGCGCTCGTCCTGTTTCTGCAAGATGCGCCCGTGAAGCACCTGCTCCACATCGTCGGAGGTCAGGGTCAGGCCGGTATCGAAGCGCGCGCCGATCTTGCCGAAATCCTCATTCACCGCGTCCACGCCGCTGATGAGTTGGGCCAACTTCGCCTGCGCGGTCACGATGAGCCAGAGCTTGCCGCGTCCCTGGGTGGCGAACTCCTCGGCAATGGATTGCAATTCCAGCAGCTTCTGGCCGTCCGTCCCGATGAACTGCCCCATCTCGTCAATGATGAAGACCAGGCGCGGCGGGCGCTCGCCGGTTCCGGCGGCCTCCAGGTGCGCCACGTACCGCATCAAATGCTGCACGAGGTCAGAGACGGCGAGCCGTTGCGCCCCTTCCACGAACGCCAGCGCCTTCTCGGCATCGGCGCGGGTGGGGTAAGCGGCCGGCGCGACGGCTTGCAGGGCCTCGGTCACGGTGGCGCGGATGAAGAGGAAATCCTCGCGCTCGATCTCCCAGGGGCGGCCCTGGCGCGTTTCCACCTCGGCCTTAAAAGCCGCGTAGAGTCCGCGCTCGATGAGCGAAAGCTCCAGATGCGCCACCACAGGATTGATGCTCAATCCCCGGC
>SLSP01000364.1 GCA_007130345.1 Thermoflexales bacterium | reverse complement strand
GTTCCTCCTCAATTACCCCTGCTCAGAGCGGATCGTCAGATCCGCGACTATACGCCGTAACGGGGAACTAACGTTCCCCTTGGAGCAAATTCAACTGGGGAGTTATTTAAGCCGCGCCGCTCTAGCGCGCCCAATCAATGAGGCGGTGCTCGATGATCCAACGCATTGCCGGGCCGAGCGGCCCCCAGAGGAGGCGTTGCCAGCGGGGATGGCGTAAGCGGTAAAGCACGCGGCCCAGGCGATAACGGCGCATCAAGTTGCGCCCCAGCGCACTGCGCAGCACGCGCCGCTGATACCCGGCGAACGAGAAGTCGTCCCCGTCGAAGGCTGCCGCGATCTCCTGGGCGGCCAGTTCGCCATAGGCCAGCGAAAACGGGATCCCCTCGCCGAAGCAGGGATCGGTGCCGGCGGCGTCGCCCACCAGTAGCACGCGCGGCATAGCGAGCGGAGCCTGCGGCGAAAATCCCCGGATGGGATGCCCCTTGACGTGGTAATCATCTAACTCCAGGCCGCGCTTCTCGGTGATCTGGCGCAACATCCCCGGCAGATTGCCGTGAGGCGCGTCGGGATAGTAGCGCGTATCGTAGATACCCTGGTTCCGGGCCGGTTCGCCATCCACCAGCATTGGGAAATCCCACGCATAGCCCTGGCTGCCCCAAGGGATAATGGAGAAATCGAAATCCGCCTCGGTTTGCCGCGCCGGTGTCACCACAGGGTCGCCGGGGGGGACGACGAATTTGAGGAGGCGGGCCACCTGGCCTGGCTCGCGCGTCACGGCGCGGCGCGTGATGCTGTTAGATCCATCTGCCCCCACCACGACGTGCCCCTGGTACGTCCCCTGATCCGTCAGCACCTCGACACACGCGCCGTTGGGATGCACGCTGCGCACGGGGGTGTCCTCGTGGAGCGTGACGCCCTGTTCCAGCATCGCGCGTACCAGCCAGGCGTCCAGGCGCGGTCGCTCGAAGACGCGGAAGCTCACCGGTGCGCGCCGGATGGGGAGTTGGCGGTCCTCAAAGTGGAAGCGCGCGGTCAGTACGTCCTGATGGGGGAGCGCGGTCACGTCCAATCCCAGGCGGCGCAGGATAGCTTCGCCATCTTGCAGGAGGCCGCCGCCGCATAACTTGGGGCGGGGATGGCGTCCGCGTTCCAAAACCAGGGTGCGTTCGGCCAGGTGTGGCGCGATTTGGGCTAAGTGTAGTGCCGTCGATGTGCCGGCGGGGCCTGATCCCACAATGATGATGTCGTACATAGACGTTTTCTCCTGCGCGGCGTTAATTATTGTAGAGCATCATACAATCGGCATAGGCTTTGTCAAGTTGTCCGGCGCGCGCCAGAGGGGATTATGGTAAAACTATGCCTTTATAGTAAAATCAAGAGGAACCACGCTAATTACATTAAAGTTACATTTGGAGACACAAATTATGCGATTCGAAAACGTCTGCATTGAGGGGATGGGGTATGTCATACCGGAGCACATCGTCACGACGGCCTGGCTAGAGGAGCAAATCGCGCCAGTGTATCAGGCATTGGGTATTCCGGTGGGCTTTATCGAGCGGCTGACCGGCATCAAAGAGCATCGCTGGTGGGACGATGGCGTGATGGTGTCGGATGGGGCTGCGCTGGCGGCGAAGCGGGCATTGGCGAACACCGGCGTCTCCCGCGATGAGGTGCAGTGTATCATCAACACCTCGGTCTGCCGCGACTACATCGAGCCAGCGACGGCGACTATTGTGCATCACAAAATTGGCCTCCCGCAATCGGCCCTGAACTTTGATGTGGTGAACGCCTGCCTCGGCTTTTTGAACGGGATGCTGATCGTTGCCGATATGATCGAGCTAGGGCATATTGACACAGGGCTGGTGGTGGCCGCCGAATCGCCCCGCGAAGGGCAGGAGAACACCATCCGCCGGCTGTTGGAAAAGACGCCAGAGCGCGCCACCATCCGCGATAACCTGGCCTCGTTCACGCTCGGCGCGGCCTCGGTGGCGATGATCCTGCGGCACAAGTCCAAGTCGCAGACCGGCAAGCACATCCTGGGCGGCGCGGGCTACAGCAACACAGCGCACTGCGATCTGTGTGTGGCGCAGCGCGAGTGGATGCGCACCAATTCGAGCAAATTGCTGGATGAGGGTACGCACGTTGTGAAGAAAGCGTGGGCGCGTTTCAAGGCCGAGTTGGGCTGGGAAACTGAGACGGTGGACAAGCTCTTCACGCATCAGATCAGTATGCCGCAACGGTTGGTGGGCCTGCGGGCGATTGGCGTCCCCGAACACATTGACTATCCCACCCTGGAGCGCCTCGGCAACACCGGCGCGGTGGCGGCCCCGCTCTCGCTGGCGCTGGGCGTGGAAAATGGCTTTGTCCAGGATGGCGACAAGCTCGCGCTGTTCGGGGTGGGGAGCGGCATCAACAGCCTTGTGTTGGGGATTCAGTGGTAGCGGGATGAGGGGCCTGGCGGATTTCAGAGCGGAATATCCCTTTGCTTCCAATTGGCTTGACCTCGACGGCGCGCGCTATCACTACCTCGATGAGGGGCCACGCGACGCGCCGCCGGTGCTGATGGTTCACGGGAACCCGACGTGGTCGTTTTACTTCCGGCATCTTGTCACGGCCTTGCGCGGGACGCACCGCGTCATCGTGCCCGACCACGTGGGCTGCGGCCTCTCAGATAAGCCGCAGGATTACCCCTACACGCTGGAGCAGCACATCCTCAACTTGGAGCAGTTGGTAACGCGCCTCGACCTGCGCGACCTCACGCTGGTGGTTCACGATTGGGGCGGCGCGATTGGGATGGGCGCGGCCACCCGCCACCCGGAGCGACTGCGGCGTTTCGTCATCTTCAACACATCCGCGTTCTACGCGCCCGCCGTGCCCGGCGTGTTGAGCCTGGCGCGCAGCCCGGTGCTCGGCGAGTTCCTGGTGCGCGGCTGCAACGCCTTCGCCGTCGGCGCGACGCGCTGGGGACTCCGCGACCGCGCGCGGATGACGCCGGCAGTCAAGGCGGGCTACCTCGCGCCTTACGACAATTGGCATAACCGCGTCGCCGTCTACCGCTTCGTGCAGGACATCCCCGTGACGGCCTCCCATCCCACCCGCGCCACCGTGAACGCGATAGACCGCCAACTCGCGCAGTTCCGCGAGCATCCGATGCTCATCCTCTGGGGCGCGGGCGACTTCGTCTTCACCGTCAAGACCTTCCTGGCGGGCTGGCGCGAGCGCTTCCCCGCCGCGCAAGTCCACGTCTTCGAGGATGCCGGGCATTACGTGGTGGAAGACGCCCACGAGCGCATCATCCCGCTGATGCAGACCTTCTTAAATGACGTTTGACGTTTCACGTTTGACTTAACTTCAGGAGTAGACCAATGACCGAACATTACAACGTCGCCGCCGCCCTCGCCGAGATAGCCGCCCGCGCGCCATATCGC
>SLSP01000316.1 GCA_007130345.1 Thermoflexales bacterium | reverse complement strand
ACCGTCCTCAGCCTCTCCGGCGGCAAGCCCAAGCAGCCCAACCTCATCAAATCGCTCGCGCTGCTGCTCGGCCCGGACTTTATGACCGACATCTTCACCGTCGAGACCGCCGACCACGCCCGCTTGCAGTTGCAGCTTTCCTACAACTGGTACTTCGATGTGGATAAGGATGACCCGGAGGCCGCCGCCCGCCTGTTCCAGGCCCCCGACTTCGTCGGCGATGCGTGCAAGGCCGTCGCCTCCCGCGTGCGCGGCGCGGTGGCCGGCTCGCGCTTCGAGGAATTCCACCGCAACTCGGCCAAAATCATCCGCGCTGCCGTCTTCGGCGCCGACGATAAGGGCCACGTCGGCGACGACTTCCGCTTCTCGACCAACCACCTAGTCATCACCAACATTGACATCCAATCGGTGGAGCCAATTGACGAGGAGACGCTGAAGAGCCTGCAAAAATCGGTGCAGATCGCCATCAAGATCACGACCGACGCGCAGGAGGCCGCCGCCCGCCACGACGCGGAGCGCATCGCGCAAGAGGCCCGCGCCAAGTTGGAGCGCCAGGGGATTGTGGACAAGCGCGCCGCCGAGGCCGAGCGCAAAAAGCTGATCGAGCTGGAGGCCGAGAACGCCGCCATCACCGCGACGGGCGAGGCGACCGCCGAGGCCCGCGCCCGCGCCGAAGCCGAGCGCATCAAAGGCGAGGCCGCCGTCACGCTGGCGCGGCAGGAGGCCGAAGCGCAGCGCGTCAAGCAGGAGACCGAACTGGCCTACCTGCGCGAGCAGCAGGAGGCCGAACTGACCCATCAGCGCGCCCTCAACGAGATGGACGTCGCCAAAGCCGAGCAGATGGCCGAGATCACGATGGCCGAGTTCAAAGAGCGCATCGCCGCCATCGGGCCGGACACCCTCCGGGCCATCGCCCTGGCCGGGCCGGAACTCCAAGCGAAGCTGCTCGGCGGCCTGGGCCTGCAAAGCATCCTCATCACCGACGGCCACAGCCCCATCAACCTCTTCGGGACGGCCAACGGACTCCTCGGCGCGGTCACGGGCAAGTCAGAAGCGTAGAACGTTCCAGACTTCCGAAGTCTTGAAGACTTCGGAAGTCTGGACTTTTCCCCAATTTTTAGGAGGTTCCTATGTCCCCATCCCTGGAAAACCGTTGGGCCTTGATCCTCGGCGCGTCGAGCGGGTTCGGCGCGGCGATAGCGCGCGCGCTGGCCGCCGCCGGGATGCACATCTGCGGCGTCCACCTCGACCCGCGCCGCAGCATCGCGCAGGCCGAGGCCGTCATCGCCGACGTGGAGGCCGCCGGCCGGCGCGCCGTCTTCTTCAACACCAACGCCGCCGACGCCCGACGCCGCGCCCGTGTCATCGCCGCGCTCCCGGAGGCGCTCGGCGACACCCCCCTCCACTTGCTCGTCCACTCGCTGGCCTTCGGCAGCCTGCGCCCCTACATTGCAGATGATCCCGCAGAAAAAGCCCTCTCCGAGGAACAAATGGACATGACCCTGCGCGTGATGGCCCACAGCCTCGTCTACTGGAGCCAGGATTTGACGCACGCCGGGCTGCTCGCGCGCGGGAGCCGCATCTACGCCCTGAGCAGCCTGGGCGCGGAGCGGGCGACCGCCAACTACGGCGCGGTCTCGGCGGCGAAGGCCGCGCTCGAGGCGCACGCGCGCCAACTCGCGCTGGAACTCGCGCCGCGCGGCATCGCCGTCAACTGCCTGCGGCCCGGCGTGTGCGACACCCCCGCCCTGCGCGCCATCCCCGGCCACGAAGCCATCCTCGCCGCCGTGCAGACGCACCATCCTGCCGGCCGCCTCACCACGCCGGAGGACGTGGCCCAGGTCATCGTCGCCCTGGCCGATCCGCGCGTCGCGTGGATTTCCGGCGACGTCATCCCGGTGGATGGCGGGGAAGCGGCGATTGGGGTGGGGTAGAAAAGCGTAATAACTCCACCCAACGCAAACCCGCGCCAGGTCACGCAGCCTGGCGCGGGTTTGTGTGAGAGCAACGCTTTTGGCGGGGTTTAACAGCCATCAATCAATGATTTTAGAAATCAAGCGCAATACCAGAGGTAAATCGTGATTTGGATCGCCCGTCAACGGCGAAGCTTGCACTTCACCGGAAGCGGTATGAAAATGATGGGGATATGTCGAAAGTGTAGGAAAATGCTCTTTGTTGTCCCAACGCAGTGAGCATTGCTCGTGGATCAAATGGTAAGCGTAATCAATATGTTGACGATTTTGATACAAGCGCACATGTAAAGTCGCCCCTGAATGTGTCTCAGCACGCACTTTAAGCGCAAATTGCACATCAGAAAACTGTTGGGTTTCCAAAACACGCACATTCACACAGCCAGGCCAGGTTTGTAACGCACTGACCACCTGGTTCAATAAGCGGGCAAGCGTGTTCATACCGGCTCAATTTGCAATCCTAGCCAGCTTCGCAGCATCTCGCGGGCAATTTTCCAATCTAGGGCGTCGTCCTCTTCCGCCATCACCGCTAGGTTGAGCGCCGGATCAGGGACGGCTTGCAAAGTCTCAGAACGCGCGCGAAGGTAATCCTCAAATTGTTCATAAGTCATTCCATAGCGGGTTTGTAGTTTTTGAACGATAGCCTGATGATGCTCAATTTGCCGCAACACATAATCACGAGCCATTTCCGTTACAGCCTGCTCAGGACTGGCAAACAACCCACGCCGAACGAACGGTTCAATTATCATTGTCACTGTGGTGTTCATACAAAGTCCCCCCCTTCGAAAACCCGTCAAAATAAGTGACCCTCGTATCTTCTCAAGAAATCGGGTAGACTTCCGAGGTCTTTGAGAGGCCCCAAAATTTAGCACGCTTTCTGTAAGACTTCGGAAGCCCGTATACCTCGATTGTAACACGCCCCCGCGCGCCATGCAACCCCGCGTTGACTTTTCACGCCTTTGACATACCATAATCGGCACCCATTTACCCAAAAAGGAGACCTCTATGCCCAAAACCGATCTCGACCAACGGTGCATCAACGCCCTGCGCGTCCTCGCTATGGACACCGTGCAGCAAGCCAACTCCGGCCACCCCGGCCTGCCGATGGGGATGGCCGACGTGGCCTACGTCCTGTGGACGCGCCACCTGAAGCACAATCCCAAGAATCCCACCTGGGCCAACCGCGACCGCTTCATCCTCTCCGCCGGACACGGCTCGGCCCTGCTCTACAGCCTGCTCTATCTCACCGGCTATCCGCTGCTGATGAGCGACCTCAAGCAGTTCCGCCAGTGGGAGAGCCGCACGCCCGGCCACCCGGAACACGACCCCGACCTGGGCATCGAGACGACCACCGGCCCGCTCGGCCAGGGCTTCGCCAACGGCGTGGGGATGGCGATTGCGCAGCGCCACATGGCCGCCCGCTTCAACCGCCCCGACCACGCCCTGCTCGACCACGTCATCTACGCCATCGTCTCCGACGGCGACTTGATGGAGGGCGTCTCGCAGGAGGCCGCCTCCATCGCCGGGCATCTGAAGCTCGACAACCTCATCTACTTCTACGATGATAACCGCATCACTATCGAGGGCGCTACCGCCATCACCTTCACCGAGGATGTCCCCGCCCGCTTCCGCGCCTACGGCTGGCACGTTCAGGAGATCGACGGCCACGACGTGGATGCCATCGACGGCGCGATCCGGCAGGCGAAAGCCGCCCCCGGTCAGCCGCATCTCATCGTCTGCCGGACGCACATCGCCTACGGCAGCCCCAACAAGCAGGGGACGGCGGACGCGCACGGCTCGCCCCTCGGCGCGGAGGAGATCCGCCTGACCAAAGACGCGCTCAACTGGCCCTCGCACGAACCGTTCTTTGTGCCGGATGACGTGCTGGCCCACTACCGGCTGGCCGCGCCCCAGGGCGAGCGCGCCGAGGCCAAATGGCGCGACCTGCTCTCCCGCTACGAGACCGCCTTCCCGGAGGAGGCCGCCGAATTGCAGCGGCGGCTCAAGGGGACACTACCCGCCAACTGGGAGACAGCCCTCCCGCGCTTCGCCCCCGACACTGGCGTGATGGCGACCCGCGCCGCCTCCGGCAAGGTCATCAATGCGCTGGCCCCCGCCCTCCCCGAACTCATCGGCGGTTCCGCCGACCTTGACCCCTCCAACAAGACGTTTATGAACGGCCCGGGCGAGTTCCAGGCGGGCAGCTATGCCGGGCGCAACCTGCGCTTCGGCGTGCGCGAGCACGCGATGGGCGGCCTGCTCAACGGGATGGCGCTCTATGGCGGCGCGCGGCCCTACGGCGGCACGTTCCTCGTCTTCTCCGATTACATGCGCCCGTCCGTGCGCCTCGCCGCGCTGATGAAGCTGCCCGTGGTCTACGTGTGGACGCACGACTCCATCTTCGTGGGCGAGGACGGCCCCACGCACGAACCCGTCGAGCATGTGATGTCGCTCCGCGCCATCCCCGGCCTGCTCGTCCTGCGCCCTGCCGACGCCAACGAGACCGCTGCCGCGTGGCAGATCGCGCTGGAACACGCTGGCCCCACCGCCCTCATCCTCACCCGGCAAAACCTACCGATTATGCCGGAGACCGCCGAGAAAGCCCGCGACGGCGTGGCACGCGGGGCCTACGTCCTCAGCGAGTCGCCCATCGACCGCATCGACCTGCTTCTCATCGCCACCGGTTCCGAAGTCGCCGACGCCCTCGAAGCGCAGAAGCTGCTCATGGAACGGCGGGTGGGCGCGCGCGTGGTGAGTATGCCCAGTTGGGAACTCTTCGAGCAGCAGCCGCTCTTCTACAAACTCAGCGTCCTGCCCGAAGGCGTGCTCAAGCGCCTGTCTATCGAGGCCGGCGTCACCCTGGGTTGGGAACGCTACGTCGGCAAATCCGGCGATGTCATCGGCATCGACCGCTTCGGGGCCTCGGCCCCCTACCAGCGCCTCAAGCAAGAGTTCGGCTTCACCGCCGAGCACATCGTCCGCCGCGCCCTCGAGTTGATGGCGGAGTAAATTCTACGACCTGAGACTTCCGAAGTCTGCTGTTTAGACTTCGGAAGTCTCAAGCTCGAAATTGATGAAACGCCCCACCGCTTTCCGCCGCAACCGCGTGACGCTGGCCGCCCTGTGGTTGGCGGCCTTCTTGCTCTACGCCGTCACCACCGCCCGCGACGTGCTCCCCGCCGACAGCGGCGAGTTCCAGTTGATCGCGGCCGGGTGGGGGATTGCGCATCCGCCCGGCTACCCGCTCTACACCATCGTCGGCGCGCTGTGGACACGCCTCTTGCCCCTGGGAAGCGTGCTACTCGGTAGCCAGGCCTTCCGCCTCAACCTGTTGAGCGCGGCCCTCGCGGCCACCACGCTGGCCCTGCTCTACGCAGCGACGCGGGTATGGGCGCTGGTGGTGGGGCAGACCGAGCGCGCCGCCCGCAGCGGCGGCCTCATCGCCGCCCTGCTCCTGGGCAGCGCGGCGACCTTCTGGGCGCAGGCGACCATCGCCAATATCAGGATGCCGACCTTGCTCTTCACCGCGTGGGGCTTCCTGGCGCTCGGCCACTACGCCGCCCATCCCGGCAAACGCGCTCGTGAGCGCGCCTTGTGCGAACTGGCCCTCGCGCTCGGATTGGGCGTGGGGCATCATCCCTCGCTGGCGTTCGTGGCGCTGAGTTGGGCCGCCTACCTGCTCCTCGCCGACGCCCGCCTGTTCGTCGAGCCGCGCCGCTGGTGGCGGGCCGCCCTCGTGGGCGCTGCCGCCTGGCTGCTCCCGCAACTCTACCTCCCCCTGCGCGACGCGATGCCCGGCGTACCGCTGGCCCCCGGCAATCTGGCGACCTGGGGCGGATTCTGGGGCCACGTCCTGGCGCGCGGCTTCGGCGGGGATATGTTCGCCTTCGCCACCCTCGCCGACTTGCAGATGCGCGTCCCGCTGCTGCCCACGCTCTTCCGCCAGCAGTTCGCGCCGCCGCTCCTCGCCGCTATCGTCGCAAGTTGGCTCTGGCTGCTCTTGGGCAAAGGGCAAAGGGCAAAGAGCAAAATGAAAAACTCCGCGCCTTTGCGCCTTTGCGCCTTTGCGTTAAATTTGTGTCCCTCAAGCAAACTCGCCCTGGCCCTCAGCGTGGGATGGGCCGCGCATACCTTCGTCACCATCACCTACCGCGCCCCGCAGACCATCGAGTACCTGGCGCCGGCCTACGTCCCGATGGCGCTGACGCTCGGCCTGGGCAGCGCCGCGCTCATCGAAGCGCTGCGCCTCCACCGCCGCTGGCCCCTGCTCCTGCTGGCGACCCTGCCCGTGTTCGTCCCGTTCGCCACGCGCCTGCCCGATTTCGCCGTCCTCGCCGCCGATACCTCCATCCGCGAGCGGGTCGCCCCGCTGCTGCACGCCGCCCCGGAAGGCGCGCTGGTGCTGGCGGATTGGCACTGGGCCACGCCGATGTGGGTGCTGCAAGCCGAGGAGGGCCTGGCCCCCGGCGTCGAGGTGGCCTACGTCTACCCCGTCGCGGGGGAGGAGTACGACGCGGTCTGGCGGATGCGGGCCGAGACGGCGGGCGAACGTCCGCTGTTCAGCACCCACGTCTACGACTGGCCCGGCTGGACGTTCGCGCCGGTTGGCGGGGGCTACCGGCTCTTCCGCCGCCCGCTGACCGCGCTGCCGGAATCGCTCGGCTACACGCCGCTGGAGGCCGACCTGGGTAGCGCGCGCGTCCTGGGCTATCGGTGGATGGGGGAAGCGCGCCCCGGTCGCCCGCTGGAGCTGCACGTCGCGTGGCAGGCCAGCGGCCAGCAGGAACCCGCGCCCTCGTTCACCGGGCGGCTGTGGGGAAGCGATGGCGCGCTGCTGGCGCAATCCGACCGCTGGCTCGGCAGTGACGCGGCCCCCGGCGAGGTACGCTTCGCCGCGCTCGACCTCGCGCTGCCGGTGGATCGCTGCGCCGGGAGCGCCACGCCGACCCTGGGCGTCTACACCGTCAGCGATGGCGCGTTCCAGGATTTGGGCGCGGTGGAGCTTCCGCCTCTTGCGCCGACCTGCGCCTTCCCCACCCTGCCTACCGGGCGCGTCCACCTGGGCGTGACGCCCGGCGGCCCCTGGCTGCGCGGCGTGGATTACCACGTCGGCGAGCAGACCACGGCCTACCTCCACTGGTGCGGCCCCGGCGACGCGCTGATCGTCCACGCGGGTGACGAGCGCACGGGCGAGGCGCACGCCCTCGTCCATCCCCTGAGCGCGGCGCGCTGCCAGACGGTGCGCCTGCCGGTGGAACCAGGCCAGCCGCCAGAATTCACCTTCACCCGGCTGGATGGGAGCGCCGTCCCGTTGTGGAGCGTGCCGCTGCCCGCGCCGGACGCGGACGCGGTCTACGCGCCCTTCGGCGGCGAGATGGTGCTGGTCGGCGCAAAGCGCGTCGAACGTGGCGGGCTGCCCGTCCTCGACCTGCGCTGGCGGCCCATCCGTCCGCTGGTGGAAGATTACGCCGTCAGCGTCCGCTTCACCGAGCGCGACGGCACAGCGCGGATGCACGACATCCAGCCGGGCCTGGGCGCGCTCCCCACGCTCAAATGGATCACGCGCGACGGCCGCTGGCTCGACCCGCATCCCCTCACCCTGGAAGTCGCCGAGGATACAGACATCACCGTGACGGTCTACGAGCGATTCCGCATCACGCCCTTAAAAGATGACGCGGTGGTGAGGCCGTGAACGTCCGCATGAAAAACCCCCCGGCTTTGTCCGGGGGGTAAACCAACGGACGCCCCGCGTCCATACTTTAATCCCCGAAGTTCGTCCCCACCATGCGCGCGCTGACGATCCAGGGATGGTCGATGGGTACGATTTTGCGCTGGCCCGCGACTTCTTCCAGTGGAACAGGTACGCACTCGCTCCCTCGCACAGCCACCATCACGCCATAATGCTTCTCGGCGATGAGTTGCGCGCAGGCGGTGCCCAGGCGCGTCGCCAGCAACCGGTCGCCGGGACTCGGAGATCCGCCGCGCTGCAAGTGCCCCAACGCCGTGACCCGCGATTCCAGGCGGGTCATCTCTTCCAACCGTCGTGCCAGCCGCACACTGACGCTCTCGAAAGTGTGCGAGACGCATTTTGGGGACTTCTTCTTACGCTTGCCCTTCTTGCCGCTCTTTTTGTCCGCCTTCTTCGCCTTCTTCTTCGCTGCTTTGGCTTTGCGGGCTGCCTCGGCCTCCTCTTGGGATAGCGCGCCCTCAGCCATCGCTATAATGCTGAACCGCTTGCCCGTGTGGCTGCGGTGCAGCACCGCCTCCGCGATGCTCTCGATGCTGTAGGGGATTTCGGGGATGAGGATGACATCCGCGCCCCCGGCGATCCCCGATCCGAGCGGCAGCCAGCCGGCGTTATGCCCCATAATCTCCACGATGATCACGCGATGGTGACTCTCTGCCGTGGAGTGCAGCCGATCCACCGCTTCCGTCGCCACCGCCATCGCCGTATCGAAGCCGAAGGTCACGTCGGTCTTCGCCACGTCGTTGTCGATAGTCTTAGGCAATGTGATGACGTTCAGCCCGTGCTGCATCAAGTGCAGGGCGTTCTTCTGCGTGCCCCCGCCGCCCAGGCAGACCAGCGCGTCGAGGTGCTGCTTTTCGTAGTTGGCAACCGCGATGGGTGTCATATCCATTGTACCGAGCCTGCCCGCGGGCATCTTATACGGCTTGTCGCGGCTGGTGCCCAGGATGGTGCCACCGAGCGTCAAGATGCCCGAAAGCTCCCGTGGCCCCAGGCGGATGAAGCGATTCTCCACCAGCCCGTGGAAGCCGTCGAGATAGCCGATCACCTGTATCCCCAGGGAATTGGCCGCCTTCCCCACACCGCGAATCGCCGCGTTGAGGCCGGGGCAGTCCCCGCCTGATGTCAATATACCGATCACTTTGTTAGTCATGGGTTTCTCCTTTTGTGAGAATTTCAAATGGCAAGGGGATGTTGAATTCCCGCTTTACCTGGGCGCACCGAATTTGGCGATGAAGTAGTAGCCGTGAGTAGAACCGGGCACGACGCCAACGCCTACCTCGGTGAGCCATGTGCTGAGGATGGTGCGCCGGTGCGGATCGTTGGGCGGGACTTCATCCATCCAGAAGGCCACCGCTTGCTCCGGGGTGCGGAACCAGGCCCAACACTCCGACCAGCGCGTGGGGGTGTATCCCGCGCGGATCATCCGCTCCCGCACGGTCGCCCCGTCCGAACCTGTGTGGCTGCACCAGCCGCGCGCGTAGCAGTCATCGGCGTGCGCCTGCGCGGCGTGGGCCAGGGTCGCGTTCCAGGCCAGGGGCGAAAGGCCGTACTGCGCCCGTTGCGCGTTGACCAGGCGGAAGATCTCGCCCGGCAGCGCGGCTACGTCGGCGGGAGGCCGGGCAGGTGCCGGTGCCGGGACGGGCGTCGCGGTGGGCGCGGGGGGCGGCGGAGGCGCATCGGCCCCTGGAGCAGCGGTCGGGGTGGGAGGCGCGGGGGGAACCGGCGTGGGGGTAGGGGCCGGCGCGCGCGCTACCACCTCGGCGGGCGCGGTCAGCGGCAGGATGAGCGGCTGCCCGATGCTGAGACGGTCAGCATCCCCCAGGCCATTGACGCCCTGCAACGTCGCCACGTCGAAACCGTAACGCGCGCCAATTGCGCTCAAGGTCTCGCCAGCGGTCACTTCGTAGACCACCCAGAACGGCGACGCGCCCTCCCACCCCACGCGCGGCGGGATGTCCAGGATTTGCCCGGCCCGCAGCCCGGTCGCAATGCCGAAGTCGTTTTGCAACTGGATGGCCGCCATCGGCACGCCGTAATGCAGCGCGAGTCCGAGCAGCGTCTCGCCCGATTGGACGACGTGCTCCGTCACGCCCACCGGCGCGACGAAGTCCGGCGCGGCCTCTGGCGCAGATAGGGCCTCAACCTCAACCGCTCCATCCGGCGGTGCCGCCTCCGGCAGCGGCGTGAACGTCGCCACGACCACCGGCGGCGCGGGCGTGCGCGTCGGCATCGACGACATCTCCAGCAGCATCTCCGACGGCATCTCCGGTGAAGCGACCGAAGGCGGCGCGCAGGCTACCAGCACCAATACCAGCCATAGCAACGCCCACCCGCCCTTCTGCTTGAACTGCCCGGCAAATTCATCTATCATGGTCTCGCGTCCTGCCCGTATCCTACAAGCCGTCACTATTAGGACGAAAATGTAGCCCAAACTAAAGTTTGCCTTGCATTTTGCCATTTGCCTAGGGAGTCGTCTATGCTACACACCGCCGAAGTCCGCTGGTTCTTCACGGGCGAACTGCCCGTCGCCGCGCGCGATTGGTTCTGCCAGGACGCGCGCCCGCCCGAAGCGCAGCCCGCCCGCGTCGATCACTACCTCCCGCTGGCCGATGCCGCGTTGGGCGTCAAAGTGCGCGAGGGCCGCGTCGAGATCAAGCAGCGGCAGAGTGCGCCACGCCGCGAACGCTATCACGCCGAAGCCGTCGGGTACGCAGCGCGCTGGGCCAAGTGGAGCTTCGGGATGACGGCGGACGCGAACTCGCTGGTCTCGCTGGCGACGGCGCGGGCCACATGGATCGCCGTGCGCAAGCGCCGCTGGTCGCGCCAATACCGGATCGCGGACTATGGCACACTCTCCGCCGTCCCCGCCGATAAGGTCGTGGCGTGGGGCTGCGACGTCGAACTGACTGCCGTGGAGATCGCGGGCATCGCGTGCTGGACGCTCGGCTTCGAGGCCGCCGGCCCGGACGCTACGCTGGACAAGACGCTGCGCCGCGTCGCCGGGCACGTCTTCGCGCAGACGCCGCCGCCCTTCCCGCTGATGCTGGAGGCCGCGCACAGCTATCCCGCGTGGCTGCAATGGTTAATGACGCAGCACCAGGGGCAGGTAGTACGATAGCACATCGACGCCCACGCTGATCTGGTGGCTGGTCGGCGCGATGGCGGCATCCGCGCTGGCGATGGTGGCGCGCAGTGTGTAGAAGCCCGGCGGGGCCGTCGCGCTGATCTGCCCAGTGGCGGTGATCCCACCCGCCGCGCCCGGCTCCAGCGGGCCGCCAGTCCACACGTAGTGCGGCGGCGCGGCGAGCGACTCGGTGAGAGGAACGCCTGCCGCCAGGAGGCTATCCAGCGTGAAGGAGACGGGCAGCGTCACGCTGACGGTGATGCTGTCCGCTGCCGTTTGCCCGATATTCGCAAAACGCACAGTGCCCGTCACGCTATCGCCCGCGCTCACCAGATGGGGGCGCGTCGCCACCGTGATGGCAAGCTCCGGGCGTACATCGCAGCCGCGCTGGATACGCGCATCCACCACCCCGCACGCTTCGGACGAGACCGCGCTCGCGCCGGTCAGATCGGGGCGGAAGGCGATCACGTAATCCAGGGGCGAGGAGCCTTCGCACGCGGTCAGGCGGCGGCCAGCCACATCCCTAGGCGAATACCAGGAATTGGCGACGACGCGGATCTCGTCCTGCACCCGGCAGAGGTCGAGCACTTCTAGCGAGTTGGTGTTCCCGTTGCTCAGTTGCGCGGAGAGGAACGTGCCGTGAACCGGGCGGCCATCGGCGGGATCGAGTTGCGAGATCACGGCGACCTTTGGCCCGCCGCCGGCACCATAGCTCCGCAGCCAGCCGTTAGCCGTGCCGAAGTTGAAATCGTAGTTACCGCCATCGACGCTGAAGACGACGTACAGCCCGTCCGCGTCCCATAGCACGCCATAGGCCCGGCCATCCACGCCGGTCTGCTCGTAGTCGGTGCGGCACCAAACCTGCTCCCCGCCGGAGAATTTGACGACGATGGGGTCTTGGTTGTTGGCCGTTACTTGCCGGTAGCCGACGTACACCGTCGCCGCGCCGAGCGTCGCGCGCGGGCCGCCCCGCGCCGCGACCGTCGCCTCATCATCCGCGCAGGAGAACGTGACCGCGCGGCCCACATCCGAAGCCGTCAGCCCCGCGCCGGCTATCGCCAGCAGGCCGACGAGTATGGCGAGCGCGATGATCCGGCGCGTTGGAAGGTTCACGTAAGGTTTCTTCGATATAACAGCGACAGCCCCGCTACCGCCGCCAGTACCACCGCCGGGATCGCCACGAGGCCGACGCCGGAGTGTTTGACGGCGATGCCGACGAAGGCCCAGACGATGACGGCGATGTAGGCCACGTCGCGGCGGGTGAGGCTGACGGCGAGCGCGACGCCCGTCGCCACGATCAGCATAATCAGCGCCCACACCTGCGGCGCGATGCCCCATCCGCCCCAGTTCAGCCAATCCAGCAGCGAGGTCACGTTGGCGACGGTCGCTACGGTGATCCAGCCCAGGTACAGGCTGAACGTGGTATCGACGGCCCAGCGCTCCATCTTTAGCGGCGTCGCTTGCCCGATGTCCAGGCGCAGGTAGATGTAGATCAGGGATCCGAGCAACACCAGCATGGCAACCAGCGTCCACCAGAACATCAAATGATGCCAGAAAAGCAACCACACGCTGTTGGCGACGCAACTCAGCAAGTAGGCGTACCCAATCCGCTGTAACCGGGGATTGTCACGTTGCGCGGGGAGGGCCTGGTAGATGGCGAAGGCCAGCAAGAAGAGGTAGATGACGCCCCAGATGGCGAACACGTAGCCCGCCGGCACAAAATACACCTCAAAACTATCTGAAATCTCAGCGGTGCTCAGATTGTTGAAGGGCAAGGCGTTCGCCAGGCCATTCATCACTATTGTGGCCACCGTTGCGATGACGTTTAACCACACCAGCACTTTGTTTTTTTGCATTGATACCCTCCTGTAGACTTGTGATTTGAATTGGCGGCATCGGGAGATGCCCGAAAACCCACATCCCCGCGCCTCTAAGCGTAGTGTGGCGTGCGGATGCTCACGCAGAGCCGCTTCTCAATTCAATGTCCTTTCGGACTCACTGAGCTTGACTTCGGGCGCTCCCCGCCCTAGTACAGCGCGGCGACTGACATTCCTCTCTGAGCACATTCAACTGGGGGGAGTATTTATGAGTCCCCTGAAAAAAGTCCAAAAATCCGATTTTTCCACACGCGACCTACTAAATATATGAAATTCGCACGCGGAAAATCTACATCTCGTATCAAGTTTCTAAAAAATCGGATTTTTT
>SLSP01000470.1 GCA_007130345.1 Thermoflexales bacterium | reverse complement strand
CGGGTCGGCCAGCCGCTCGCCCAGAGCGAAGGCCGTGGTGGGCGAGGTCGGCCCGGCGATGACGTCCGCCCGCACGAAGGCCACGTCGTAATCGCGGCGGATGAGGGTGCGCACTTGCTGCGCCTTGCGATAGTAGGCGTCGTAGTACCCGGCGCTGAGGGCATACGTGCCGAGCATGATGCGGCGGATGACCTCCGGGCCGAAGCGCGCGCCCCGCGTCTGCGCCGACATCTCGGCGGCGGTGGCGGCGGATTCGCGCGCGCCGTACCTCACGCCATCGAAGCGGGCCAGATTCGCGCTGGCCTCCGCCGGGGCGATGAGGTAGTAGGCGGGCAGCGCGTCCTCGGCGTGGGGCAGCGCGACCTCGACAAGCTCCGCGCCCAGGTCGGCCAGCACCGCCAGCGCCGCGTCGATGGCGGCGGTCACGTCGGGTTCCAGCCCGGCATCCCACCCGGCCACCACGCCGACGCGCAAGCCCGCCAAGTCGCGGGTCGCGTCACAGGCAGCGAGGCAATCGGGCGCGGGCGACGAAAGCGCGGTCGCGTCGCGGGGGTCGGGGCCGGCGATCACGTCGAGGAGAAGGGCGGCGTCGCGCGTGTCGCGGGTCAACGGCCCGGCCTGATCCAGCGACGAGGCGAAGGCCACCAGCCCATAGCGCGAGCATCGCCCGTAAGTGGGGCGCGCGCCCACCACGCCGCAGAGGGCCGCCGGCTGACGCACCGAACCGCCAGTATCGGTTCCCAGGGCGGCCAGCGCCGCTCCGGCAGCGACAGCGGCGGCGCTCCCCCCACTGGAGCCGCCGGGCACCCGCGTCACGTCCCAGGGATTGCGGGTGGCGAAGAAGGCGGAATTCTCGGTGCTGGATCCCATCGCAAACTCGTCGAGGTTGGTTTTGCCGAGGAGGATGGCCCCGGCGGATTTGAGCCGCGCGACCACTGTGGCATCGAAGGGCGGGACGTAATCGCGGAGCATCTGGGAAGCGCACGTCGTCGGCACGCCCTCGGTGGCGAGGTTGTCCTTGAGCGCCAGCGGGATGCCGAGCAGCGGCGCGTCGTCGCCTCCGGCGCGGCGGGCGTCGGCGCGGGCGGCCTGCGTGAGCGCGCCCTCGGCGTCGAGGTGCAGGTAGGCGTACACATCCGGTTCGACGGCCTCGGCGCGGGCCAGCACGGCCTGGGTCAGCTCCATCGCCGAGAAGTCGCGGGAGCGCAGGCCAGTCAGGGCCGCGTGCATGGTCACGTCGTAGAGCGCGCCCATCGCGTTAAATCAGGGGCGGGACGATGACGTAGCCCGCCTCGGTCTCTGGAGCGTTGCGCAACGCCGCCTCTTGCGAGAGGGGGGCGGTGGGGGTATCCGCTCGCAGCGGCGCGTGGGGGGCGTGGAGGCCGTCCGTCGGCGGGACGCCTTCGGTATCCACGGCGGCGAGCCGGGCCGCGTGCTCCAGGATGACCGCGAGGTCGTCCCGGTAGCGGGCGATGGCCGCATCGGGCAGCGTCAGCCGCGCCAAGTCGGCGATGTGAGCTACGTCTTCACGGGTCAGCGTCATAGCATCCTCACCGTCGCTGCGCAGATGGCACCATCCCAGGCAAAAATACGGAAGAACGCGACGGCCAGTTCTTCCGTATGGATTGCAAACGCTACTTGGAGGTTTTTCATCTGAGCAAAGGTTATCATTCTTACTTCTCTATGCTATAATGCTTCTCGATTAGGACATAGTGAAGGGCTTCTACTTTTTGAGTGACAAAACGACTTTAGGGTGGGATGGCTGATGCGTGTTGCGTATTGCGTACTCCATTTTACGAGTTGCGCAATACGGAATACGCAATTACTTTTGAAGGAGTACACGACATGTTATCTTTGGGAACAGATGTCTTACTGGCGCGGATGCTGGTTATATTGCTAGGGATTCCGATACACGAGTGGGCGCACTGTTGGGCCGCGCACATGCTCGGCGATAACACGCCGGAAATGCAAGGCCGATTGAGCTTAAATCCGATGATACATCTGGACCCCATCGGCACGTTGATGATTTTGCTCACCGGCTTTGGATGGGGGCGGGCCGCGCAGGTCAATCCGTACCAGATGCGGAAAGCCAGCAGTCCCCGCGCGGGAATGGCGCTGACGGCGTTCGCCGGGCCGCTGTCCAACATCGTGCAGGCGTTCTTCCTGGCGATCCCCTTCCGCCTGGGGTGGCTGTCGATGTATCAGACCAACGATCCGTTGGGGCGTTTAGGGGATATACTCTGGATGGCAATCGCGGTGAACATTGGGCTGGCGGTCTTCAATATGATTCCTGTGCCGCCGCTGGATGGCTCGCGGATTCTGGCGGGCATCGCGCCCCCGGATATAGCCGATTTTATCGAGAGCCTGGAACCTATGGCTCCGATGATTCTGATTATGGTGCTCTTTGTGCTCCCAATGATAGGATTCAACATCATTGGGATTATGGTATGGCCGGTGCAGCGGCTACTCTTTCAAATCCTGTTGCCCTGATGCGCCTGGCGCGGGTTCGATATCGAGGCACGCAATTCTTCCACACGTTGCTGGCCCCCCTGCGCCCCATCGACGCGGCGTATGCTGCCGAGCGACTCTCCTTGTCGGAGTTCGCCCTCTTCTCGCGGATGTCCCGCGCCGAGCAGCAGCACGCCATCGCCGTCTGCCGCGCGCTGGAAACCGCCGGGCACCGCGATCCCGACCTGCTGACGGCGGCCCTACTCCACGATGTAGGTAAAATCCACGCGACGCCCTATCTTTGGGATCGCGTCATCGCGGTGCTGACCGAGCACTACCTCCCGCGCCGAGCTATCCGCTGGAGCCGGGGCGAGCCGCGCGGCTGGCGACGCGGGTTCGTCATCCGCGCGCAGCACGCGGCCTGGGGCGCGGAGTTGGCGGAGCAGGCCGGAAGCTCGCCGCGCACCGTGGAGCTTATCCGGGCGCATCACGACCCGCCGGGCGGGGATGTCGCGTTGGCCGCGCTCCAGGCGGCGGATGATGGGGCAACCGAGGTTTGCAAAACCATAGGGGAAGCAGTTTTATGGCGCTAGTTAAGTCAGAATTCAGAGCGTATTTCTCGGAGTATGCAGAGACTCCCGATATTTCCCCGCTGTTTTGTTTGGGAGAGGCGCGTGCTATTCTCAAAACACTGCCTGACGAAGCGATTGATTTCTGCATGACTAGCCCGCCTTATTGGGGACAACGTCAATATCAGAATGGTGGGATTGGTTTGGAAGAGGCTTACGAAGATTATATTTTGAATCTCCTGAACGTGTTTGCTGAGTTGCGAAGAGTTCTGAAACCGACCGGTTCTTTCTGGCTTAATCTTGGGGATACTTACCGTGATAAAAAGCTGCTCGGTATTCCGTGGCGGATCACGCTCAGGTTGATGGATGAGCAGGGCTGGATTTTACGTAACAGCGTGGTCTGGAACAAGGTTAAAGGTGGGCTGGATAACGCCAAAGATCGCGTGAGGAACATCCACGAGAATATCTTCTTCTTTGTGCGAGACGCGGGAGACTACTATTTCAATGTGGATGCAATCCGGGCGAAGCCCAGAGAGGCCAGAGTGGTAAATGGGGCGGTGGTCTCGGCGACAGGTGTAACTGGCGTCAGATATAAACGCCAGATCGAATTATCGACGGCTCTCACCGATGCCGAAAAAGAAGCCGCCTTCAAGGCTTTAGACGCGATGTTGGAGAGTATCCGGCGTGGCGAAACCTCTGATTTCAGGATGATTATTCGCAACCAACAGAGGACGACCCACTCCAATTCCGAAAGTGTCTCAGGTCGCGCGCGCGAACTCAAGGAAAAGGGCTTCTACTTTCTGAAATATCATCCGAAAGGCAGTAAGCCCGATGATGTCTGGGAGATTCTGCCCGAAGACACCCAGAATCGCCATCTGCATTTCGCTCCCTATCCGCAAGATCTGTGTAAGCTACCCATTTTAGCCTCGTGTCCTCCCGGCGGGATTGTCCTCGATCCCTTTTGTGGCACGGGAACGACGATGCTCGTTGCCCAACTCCTGGAGCGCAAATCGGTGGGTATTGATGTCGCCGAAAACTACCTGGAATTTGCGGAGCAACGCTGTTATGACCAGCATTACAAACAAGAAAGGTTGCCGTTATGAGTCAACTCCTTGAGCTTTATGGTTTCTCGACACGTCTGCATCAGTCTCCCGATTGGAAGGCGGTTGTGGGCCAGGCATTTTGCCCCTATCTGAAGAAAACCTGCATCAAAAGCAGAAAGAGCAACCCTGACATCACGATAGGAACCTGTTCTGTAGATTATGGCAAACAGCACCGCTGGCTGATGATATGTCCGCATCGGCTTTTGGAGAAGAATCAGGTTTTCTTTGATTGCCTGCATCTGTTGAGTCAACACGAACCGGGCAACGCACTACATGCCGTCTCAGAGGTTGGAATTCCTGGTGGCAATGTGGATTATTTTATTGTTTCCGCCAGAGGCGGGCGGGTCAAGGATTTTGTGGGGATTGAACTCCAGACCATCGATACGACCGGCACGGTCTGGCCCGAAAGGCAGCGTTTTTTGAACACACACGGCTTGGCAGTCAATGATCGGGATGTTCGGGGCACGCAATCCTTTGGCATGAACTGGAAAATGACGTGCAAGACGGTTCTGGTGCAATTGCATCACAAAATCAAGACGTTCGAAGCTATCAATAAGCATCTGGTTCTAGTAATCCAGAATCATCTGATGGACTATATGCGGGGGCAGTTTCAACTCGCGCATTTGGAAAATGCCCGCCTCGGCGACGCTATGCACTTTCACACCTACAATCTCCTACAAACCTCCACAGGAGCATTGCGAATAGAGCTAGAATCCCGCTACAGTACGGACGCAAATGGGATTGCCAAAAGCCTGGGTTTGAGCACCAGCCCCAATTTGGATTTACAGGTCATCGTTGAGATGTTGGAAGAGAAAATCTCCGAAGACACCCTCTTGAGCATCGCTTAGGTGGCTACTCTTTGCGCGCCATCGCCCCGTGCGTAGCATTGACTGTATGCAAGCGATCCCGCACCGTATCCTGATGCTGGCCCCCACGTCCTTCTTCCTGGATTACGGCTGCCACGTCCGCATCTTGGAGGAGGCGCGCGCGCTGGTGGAGCGGGGGCAGCAGGTGCGGATTGTCACGTATTATCTGGGACGCGATTGGCCGGGGCTGGACATCGCCCGCTCGGCCCCGACACCCTGGCATTCCGATTACGAGGTCGGTTCCTCGCCGCATAAAATTGCGTTCGATGTCCTGCTCGGTTGGAAAGCGCTCGGCGAAGTGTTGCGCTGGCGTCCGCATCTGATTCACGGGCACTTGCACGAGGGCGCGCTCATCGGGCGGGTGCTGGCCTCGGTGGGGCGCGTGCCACTGGTCTTCGACTTCCAGGGCAGCCTGACCGCCGAGATGGTGGATCACGGCTTCGTCCAGCCGGATTCGCAGGCGCATTATTGGTGGCGGCGGCTGGAGGAGCGCATCGTGGAGATGCCCGATGCCATCGTCGCCAGCACCATCCACGGGACGGAGTTGCTCGCGCGTAGTTTCGGGCGCACCGAGGGCGTCCACGCGCTGCCGGATAGTGTCAACTTGGATTACTTCTGCCGCGATTGCCTGACGCCGGAGGAGCGCGCGGCGTGGCGGCGCGAGTTGGGCATCCCGCCAGAGCGCCAGGTGGTGGTCTACCTGGGCCTGCTCGCCGATTATCAGGGCATCCCCCAACTGCTGGAAGCCGCAGCCCGTCTGCGCGCCCGCGAGTACCCGGTCTCGTTTCTGGTGATGGGGTTCCCCGGCGAGGATCGCTATCGCCAACGGGCTTACGCGCTGGGCCTGACGCCGGCGGACATCGTCTTTACCGGCAAAATCCCGTATGAGGACGCGCCGCGCTATCTGGCGTTGGGCGATCTGGCTGTCGCGCCCAAAATCTCGGCCACCGAGGGCAGCGGGAAAATCCTCAACTATATGGCGATGGGGCTGCCGGTAGTGGCCTACGATACCAGCGTGAGCCGCGAGTATCTGGGATCGCTCGGCGTGTATGCCGCGCCGCTCGGCGATGTCCCCGCGTTGGCCCAGGCGTTGGCCTTTTTGATTCGCAATCCCGCCGCTGCTATGTTGTTGGGCGAGCAAGGGCGGGAAAGGGCGCGCAAGCACTTCTCGTGGGAGCGCACCGGGCGCAAATTGATGCGCATCTATCAACAATTGTGGGATCGAACATCCAGGAGACGGGCATGATAACCAAGGCGAAAACGTTCTTTGCCGCACCGGCACAGCGGGGCCGGCTCTTCTATTTCCTTTATTGGGGGGCATTGGCGTCGTTCGGCCCTTTCCTCAACGTCTACTTCTCGAAAATTGGGATGAGTGGCGTAGAGATTGGCCTGTTGGCGATGTTCAGTCCCCTGGCGACGTTGGCAGTTTCGCCCCTCGTCTCGATGATGGCCGACCGCCATCAGTGGCATCGCCGTATCCTGGCAATATGTATGTTAGGCGTAGGGGCCGTCGTCTTCCTGTATCAATTTCCGCGTTATTTTCTGGGATTGGCCGTGCTAAGCAGCCTCTACGCCCTCTTCTTCAGTCCGATGACGCCATTGGCGGATGGCCTGATCGCGCGGATGAGTAGCCGGTACAAGGTGGACTTCGGCACCATCCGGTTGTGGGGATCGATGAGTTTTGCCATACTCTCGCTGGCTTGCGGGGCGCTGTGGGAATGGCTCGGATTCGGCGCGATGTTCGCCGTCGCGGGTCTGCTCTATGTGCCGGGCGCGTGGATGGCGCTGCGGCTGGAAGGGATGCGCGGCACTTCCGTTCACAAGGCAGAACGGATGCCGCTGCGGCGTGTGCGGCAAGATCGCGGTATCGTCGCGCTGTTGGTAGCCACATTCCTCATTGGCATCTCCGAATCCGCCTACGTGATCTTCTCCGGCGTCTATGTGGATCGCCTCGGCGGGGGGCAATTCCTCGTGGGATTAGTCTTTGGGCTTTCGGCACTGGCGGAATTGCCCACGATGCAGATCAGCGGGCGCGTGATCCGGCGACTCGGCCATCCCAAGACGCTGCTCTTGGCCTATGGGCTGCTGGCGTGTAGCTATTTCGGATACGCCTTCACGCCGGGGCCGGGGGTGGTGCCGTTTTTTGCGATGCTCAAAGGCGTGGGATTCAGCTTCTACTTCATCACCTCCGTGAGTCTGGTGGATCGCCGCGCGCCAGAGGATGGGGCCGCGACCTTGCAATCGCTGGTCACTGCGATGTCATGGGGGCTGGCACCGTTGCTGATGGCGCCCCTGGGCGGGTGGATTTCGGACGCGATGGGATTGCCGACCGTCTTTATCATGGCGGGTATCTCGGCGCTGCTGGCCGGCGCGATTTTAGGGGGCGCGTATCTGCGCGGACATTTCGAGGGCACGCCGCTGAAGACGCTCGCGCCTGGGGGATGAGGCGGGCAGCCGCAACTTGCCCTAGATGTTGCTATATTTCCCTTTTATGACATTTTGTGTTAAAGTAAGTGAAGATATACGTACCCAAATCTACTAGCGCTTCTTAATCACATAGGAGGAACGTTATGCTAAGATTGCTCGTTCTGTTGATTTATGTGGGATTGCTCTTTTTCCTCCAGCAATATCTCCGCAAGAACCCGGTGCCACTAAGCTCCAACTATGTGGAACGGGAAACCCGCCCGGCGTTGGCTATCTTCTGGATGTTCGGGCCTTCATTGCTCCCCCTGTTGGGCCTGTTGTGGTCGGGCGTCGCGGTGGGAGCACCTGGAACCCTGTTGGGGATCATCCCTTTCACGCCTTTCTTGCTCCTCATGCTGGCGTTCTGTGTCCCCATCCTGATTTACTCGCTCTTATTTATTTGGGTGGGGATTTTCCGCTGGTCTGGCCCGGAGCCTATGGATCGCTTCATCCCCCACATTTACGCTGTCGGCAGTGGGATGATGATCTTGTTATGCTCGATTCCCCTGTTGGGTGCCCAGGGAGGTTTTGTGGTGGTGTTTCTCTGTCTCATCAGTTTGGCAATTCCCCCGCTGCTGACCATCCTGTTCCTCAGATTGTGGGGGCCGGAAATGTTACCGTTGGATGATGAGCAGAAGAAGGATACCCGCGCGGTGATGGCTTATATCATCGGCCATTTTTGCACCTTTCCCAAGCCCTCAATCGCCATCGTCAAGGATGCACCAGAGATACGCATAGCCGGGAACCCGTTCCACGGTTCCGGGCCGGGCCTGGTGCTGACCGAGGCGCATAACGCCGTGGTCATCAAGGATTCCACCAGCATCAAGAACATCACCGGGCCGGGCACCATCTTCACACAGGATAACGAGCAGATCCACTCGGTGGTGGACTTGCGACAGCAGATTCGGGTGCAGCGGGTGCAGGCCCAAACGCGGGACGGCATCAAGGTCGATATGCCGGTGGCCTCGATTTTCCGGATCAACGCGGGCGGCAGAAAGCCGGTGCTTGGACAACCCTGGCCGTTTAACAAACGCGACGCCTATAAAGCCATCTTCGCGGCAGAGGTCAATCCGGAGGGCAAGACGCCGCTGGACGCGCACGAACCGCGTCCCTGGGAGAAGCTCTCCGTTCAAGTTGCAGAACACGCGCTCAAACAGGAGGTGTCCCGGTATAGCTTGAACGAACTGTACGCGCTCACAGACGCCGAAGGGCAAAGGGTTTTGCCACGCGGTAAAATCGGCGGGGCAGTTAAAACCCACGTCGTCAAGACGATTGAACCCAAAGGTATTAAAATTGAGGGCGGGGGCGTGGGCAACAAGATCATCCCAATTGACAAGCGGGTCGTCAAACAGCGAATCGAGAGCTGGAAAGCCGCGTGGATCCGCAAGGTGATGGACAACGTGGGGCAGGCGGGTCTGAACCGGATGCAACAACAGTCGCGGGTGCGTTCCGAGGTGCGCGGGGAGTTACTCCATAACCTGGTTGAGCAATCGCAAGCCTTGCAGAAAGCCGGGCCAGAAACGGCGAATTTTATCCTCACCCTCCAACTTCTGGAAACATTGGAGCACATCGCGCAGGATCCCAAAGTCGAACCGCTGTTGCCGGAATCAGCAGAATCCACGCTCAGAGGGTTACGGATGCACCTTGAGACGCGCCAGGAGGATAAGTAATCATGCAGAAAAAGATCGCTCTAGCCACATCACTCAACCTGGGAGCCTGGATTTTGGCTATGGTCGTCATAGTCATTCTGGTCGTAGTCGCTCCCGTCACGTTACTCAATCTGCTGGATGGGGATTTTTCCCTGTTCTTCCTCTTCATTGGGCTTGTGGTCAGCTTCGTCACGCCCTTTGGCCTGGTGATGACCATGTTCATCCAATTGACGCAACGGCTGTACGGCCTGTCGCCCGATGACGCCGCCGGATTAGTCCGGCGCATCGTCTGGGGCCTGCCCATTCGCCCGCCAGTGGGGCCTATCCAGCGCGTGCAGGACGGGCGCGCGCTGCCCGAAGGCCCGGATGTGATCCAGCAAGCGGGCGGCCCCGCCTTCTTGAGCATCGGGCACGATAGCGCGGTGGTCACTTCGCGCGCCGGGCAGCTTAGTCGAGTGCTTGGGCCGGGATTCCACCGCTTGCAGTCCTTCGAGCGACTATGGGATGTGGTGGATCTGCGTCCGCAACGCCGCAAAGTTCACGTCGAGGCGATGACGCGCGATGGCATCCCCATCCACTGCGATGCCGAAATTCGCTTCCGCATCCGGCCCGGCGATCAGGCCCCCAGCGACAAGGTACCCTATCCCTTCAGTGATGATGCCGTGCTGCACCTGACCACGATGGTCAAACGCAACAAAGGCGGTGGGGTGTTCCAGTTCTGGCCGACACGCGTGGCCGGGGGCGCATTGGATGGCGAGATCCGCAATCGCCTGGAATTGTACAGTCTGGACGAATACTTAGCGACTGACCAGACAGACACCCCCCTGATCGCTCAATTAGAGCGGGAGATTCTGGAAGCCATGCAAAAATCTGCGCCCGGCATGGGCATCGAGGTGGAAGAAGTCCGGCTAGGCCCGGTGCTGCCCGCCGAAGAGGATATTTCCCTCCAATGGCTAGAAGCCTGGCAATCGGAGTGGCAGCGTCGCGCCGCCGATATTATCATCGAGGGAGAAGCCGACCGCAAGCGTTTGGTGGAAATCGAAACGGTCAAAGCCCAGGTGGGGTTGGTCTCGCACATGTTAGCCAGCCTCGAACAGATAGACATAGAGAAACAGGAAATCGATCCCCAGTTGGTGATGTTGCACTTCCTGGAAGTGGTGCGCTCGATGGCCGATCAAACGTCCAGCCACGAGATGTACCGCGAGGCCGAGAGCTTGCGGCGCTTGCTCTATATGGTCAACCCGCAATCTTCCCAACAATCCAACACTCGATGGCCGCAACCCGGCAGCCCCCCGCCCAAAGACCCGCCCGCGTTACCGCCTTCGTGACCTGCTAATGCGTTGGATTTGTGTTCCTGAAGACCTGACCCTCCCCCAACTGCTGGCCCTGGAAGAAGTGCCGCCGGCGTTGGGGGACATGCTTCAGGAACAGGTGCATGTTCTGGTGATCGCGGGCCAGGTCGAAGAATCGCTGGCCCTTTCCGAGCAGATTTTCGCCACCGCGTGGGCCGATCATCACCGCTATATAGCCGCGCTGGCACTCCTGCACAAGGCCGACGCGCTCTTCCGCCTTCAATGTTGGGAGGCGGCCCTGGAAGATGCCCAACGCGCCTTGCGCTGGATCGAGGTGCATCTCACAAAAATCGCCCGCTACAATGAGGCCATCACGCACTACTTCCTGGGATTGCTGCACACCATCCTCCACGCCGACACGCAGGCAACGCGGGCCTTCATCCACGCGCAAGCCCGGCTGGATGAGAGCGAGCGCCATTGGGGATACCAGGATCACTCCGACCGCGTCCGGCAATGCCAGAACGTTATCCGCTGGATGAAAGACCTACGCGTGCTACAAATGGAAACTCCGCCGGGGGATTTCTCCATCACACTCGCCTGTTACGAGATGATCAACCGCGCGTTGGTGCGCACCAGCGCGACGCACTTCTCGCCATTCGAGGTGTCGATACCCGGCGAGGTGTTGGCCCCCCATCTCCCCCCCCGCTTCATCCCCCTCGACCTCGCGGCCCTGCCCTTCCTGCCCCTCCATCCCCACGCGCACTACCTCGCGCTTAAAATCCCGGCAGACGGCTACTTGCTTCCCGAAAGCCGGGTGGACGATCTGCTGGTGATGGAAACGGCCACCCCCACATCCCCAGGAGCCGATTTGGTCTTGGGTACCGACCAACCCTTTATCCGGCGCACCGATGGCCGGGTCATCTTCCGCCCCCACCAGCGGGGCAGCGATAGCTTCGAAGGGATTCCACGATGGTTGATACGAGAGGAGGCGCAAGAGCTATGAGTTACAAAGAACATCGCGTGTTGGTCATTGGCGCGGCGGGTCTGGATATGAAAGTCCGACCCCGGATACAAGCCGTGGAACCGCACCGCTCTAATCCCGGCCGCATCCGCGCGGGATGGGGCGGCGTGGCGCGCAACGTGGCGGAGAATCTGGCCCGCCTCGGCGCGGATGTGTACTTCATCACCGCTGTGGGGGACGATTTTTGGGGCCACGCGCTGCTGGACTTCATGAAATCGCTGGACATCGACGTTCAGCACGCGCTGATCTCCCCAGAACACACCACCGGGGCCTATATGGGCCTTTATCACACCGACGCGCATCTGTGGTTCGCCTTTGACGATATGAGCGTGATGCAAACCATCACCCCCGGACACTTGCACGCCTTACGCGGCTTCTTCAAAACGGTGGATATGGTCTGCATCGATGCCAACCTCTCCGCGCGCGCGCTCAAAACCCTCTTCCGCATCACCAGCCAGTACGAAATCCCCGTGTGCGTCGATCCCACCACCGCGATGCTCTCCCATCGCCTGCACCCCTACCTGCCGGAAATCACCGTCATCACGCCAGACCGCGACGAGGCCGAAGCGCTGGTGGGCGAGCCCCTCGATAACGAGGAGGCCATCACTCACGGCGCGCGGCGGCTCGTGCAACTCGGCGTCGATCTCGCCATTATCACCCTGGGGGCCGAGGGCCTGTTTTACGCGACCCACGAAGAGAGCGGGCGCGTGCCGGCCTTTCCGGTGGAGATGGTCGATCCGGTGGGCGCGGGAGATGCCCTCACCGCTGCCGTGGCCTACGCCCTGATGGAAGACGTCTCGCCCGAAGAGGCCGTGCGCTTGGGGATGGCCGCCGCCACACAAACCATCCTATGCCACGAAACCGTGTGTCCCCACATCAGCCTGGAGATGCTCTACGACCGTTTGACGTAATGCTGCGCTTCGGTCAAGTGACTCTCCGAAAAAGCTGCCTTCTAGAATAAAGCTAAGGTTTCGGTCGAAAAACCTCGAACGAGACTTGCACACGATCAAAAGTTGTGATAGTATGAAGTATACTTTTACCCCCTCATCCAAAACAAGGGTCTAATGACTCTATTCACATTGAAAGCTATCAAAGATCATCGTTCGGATTCCCAGGCCAATCAACTACCCCTGGGTGGTTTTGTGGGGGATTAGGAAATACACAGAGTACCTTCAAAAGGTGCTCTGTGTGTGTTTTATAGAACGAACACTATGCAATCTATTGATCTACCTACCTGGCTAACCAAACATTGGCTTTATCTAATGGGCACGATCTTTTTTTGTGTGCCTCATGGTTATGGCTATGTTTATTGGGAGGATTCAGACTTTTTATCGCCATCGTTTTATTTGTAGGATTAGTTTGGCTTACCCACGTAAAGAAAGAAATGCGCGCTTGGTTTGGAAACAATTGGGAGTATCTCTTCATCTTTGGGCTGGCTCTTTATGGTGTAGTATCTCTTCATCACCAGACAACGTTAAATCAACGCGAAGCCGCCTATATGATGCGGGCCAATTTTTGGGTGGCGGATACTTCACACGCGACTGAAGGCTATCGGCTGGCTTTACGTTACCCACAACAAATTCCTGTTGAGGGTATAGGAAAACGCGGGTTTCCTTTGGTCGCGTGGATGTGGGGGCCTTTACCGCG
>SLSP01000152.1 GCA_007130345.1 Thermoflexales bacterium | reverse complement strand
CGCGTACACCTTCATCCGCCGTTCCGACGGCAAGGCTATCCGCGTCACGCCGAAGCCGGAGAGCCGCGCCACGCTGCCCGACGAGCGCGCGGCGCGCACCGAGGCGCTGCTCACCCGCCCGGCGGACGCGCTCTTCAACGTGGTCGCGGTGGACATCGCGCTGCCAGAACGCGCGCGCCTCTACGAATCGGTGGCGTGCGCGGGGTGCGACGAGCGCGTGATGGAGACCCGATTGCGCCGTCTGGGGGGCGCGCTGTACTGCATCCCCTGCTTTGAAGCGCGGGATCGGCGGGTGTGAGACCTGCGCACACGCCTTGAGCCAGTTACAGCGAGGTAGCCGGGAGTTTTAGGAGGGTGGATGGGGAGTTTAGAGAAGACTGTGGCGGAACAGCGCAATTATAGCGTGCTGAGTGTGGAAGATGCCCGCCAGATTACACTGATGTGGCTGGCAGACATCGGCCTGGAAACGTCGGTTATGCTCGGATTGCCAGAAGTTGACGATAGATACCACATCTGGCGGGTTCCGCTGCTCGCCACAGCCAGAAAAGAGCGCATTGGTGAAATGGTGATTGACGCGCGCACCTCGCTTATCTACGAAGCCAAGTCAACCTCGGAAGCTGTTTTGACCCAACGCATCCTCCACTTGAACTCCCAGAAAAACAAAAAACGCCGCGCCCGCAAGCAGCAATACAAACGCTCAACCTTAAGAAACACTATTGCCTGTGGCGATTCGGAGGAGATTTTACAGGAGTTGCCAGAGGAATCTATCGACTTGGTCTTCACGTCTCCGCCATACTACAACGCGCGTCCAGAATACACCGAATACATCACTTACGAAGAGTATCTGTTAAAGATGCGCAAAATCATCCAACTTTGCCACCGTGTCCTCAACGAGGGACGCTTCTTTGTGATGAACGTCTCTCCCGTTTTAATTCGCCGCGCCAACCGCAGTGAATCATCGAGAAGAATCGCCGTGCCTTTTGACATGCACCGGATATTCACGGAAGAGGGCTTCGATTTCATTGATGACATCATCTGGATGAAGCCGGAAGGCGCGGGGTGGGCTACCGGACGCGGGCGACGTTTCGCAGCCGACAGGAATCCTCTCCAATACAAGGCGGTACCGGTCACAGAGTATGTGCTGGTCTACCGCAAGCACTCGGCGCACCTCATCGACTGGAATATCCGGGAGCATCCGCGTCAAGACTTGGTAGAGGCATCCAAAATCGAAGACGGCTATGAGACCACCAACGTCTGGCAGATAACGCCCACTTACGACAAAGTGCATCCGGCAGTCTTTCCTGAAGAACTCGCAACCAAAGTCATCCAGTATTACTCATTTACCGACGACGTAGTGCTCGATCCCTTTGCCGGCGTGGGAACGGTCGGGTTAGCTGCGGCCAAAGCCGGACGGCGATTTGTGTTGATCGAGAAAAACCCTGAGTATAGCGACGAAATCTGTCAGCGCGCCCGGATGTGGTTAGGCAAAGAGGCCGTCGAGGATGTTTTTCTCATCAATTGCCCGCCGATTTACACGGATGACTTGTTGCTATAAAGCGAGACAGCATTATGACAAAAGCTAATCATCCCATCGAGCATCTGACCGACTTGTTGAGTGCAGGTGCCCTCAATTTGATGGACACCAATGGTGTAGAAGAGGCGAAATGGTATCTGGCGACCATCATCATTGTCGATAGGATTGGCAAAGGCAGCAACATCAAGGATATGGCACGCGCCATTGATGGGGATATTGTGCAAATGAGTATGGGATATTGGCCCCAAGAAGTCGCTCAAATCCTCAATCAGCGGATGGATTTCGAGCACCCATTGGTCAATATGGAACGCACCGAACTCCGCCCCTATCTCAAAACCGCCCTTGAACAGGTCAACTTGATGGACTTTCTGCCCTCTGATGCCGCTGATACGGCCTAAACACCCCCACAGAATCCAACGTTTTGTGATCTTCTACAGCAAACCAGCAAACTGAAGTTTACCCTGAGCTACGCGCTCTTCCTAAAGGAGATTATCTATGCGAATGGTTGAACTTATCGAAAAGAAACGTGATGGCAAGGCGCTCTCGACGGAAGAAGTGACCTTCTTCATTGATGGTTACGCTTCTGGAGCATTGCCGGATTATCAAGCGGCTGCGTTTTTGATGGCCGTGATGTGGCGCGGGATGAGTGACCGCGAGACCCGCGATATGACGCTGGCGATGGCCCGCTCCGGTGAGATGCTCGACTTGAGCGATGTGGCCGCTTTCGTCGTGGACAAGCACTCGACGGGCGGGGTCGGCGATAAGGTCAGTCTGGTGGTGGCTCCGCTGGTCGCCGCCGCCGGGTTGCCCGTAGGCAAGATGTCGGGGCGGGGCCTGGGCTTCTCCGGCGGCACGCTGGATAAGCTGGAATCCATCCCCGGCTTCCGCACCGACTTGAGCGTGGCGGAGTTCAAGGCGCAGTTACAAGACATCGGCATCGTGCTCACAGGGCAATCGGCGAACCTGGCCCCGGCGGATGGCAAGCTCTACGCCCTGCGCGACGTGACCGGCACCGTGCCGAGCTTGCCGCTCATCGTCGGGTCGATTATGAGCAAGAAGATCGCCGCCGGCGCGGACGCTATCGTGCTCGATGTCAAAGTGGGCACCGGGGCCTTTATGCGAAATCTGGACGATGCCCGCGCCCTGGCCGAGGGGATGGTGCGCATCGGGGAGGAGGTCGGGCGCAAAGTCACCGCGCAGATATCGGACATGAACCAGCCGCTCGGTTGGGCGGTGGGCAACAGCATCGAGGTGCAAGAGGCTATCGAAACCCTGCACGGCGGCGGGCCGGAGGACTTCCGCAAGCACTGCGAAGTCATCGCCGGCGAGATGCTGCACCTGAGCGGGCACGCCGCCAGCCTGGACATGGGCATCGCGTTGGCCCAGGAGACCATCGCATCGGGCGCGGCGTGGGAGAAGTTCCGCCAACTCATCGCGGCACAAGGTGGCGATGTGGCCTTCGTCGATGCACCCGACCGCCTGCCCACAGCGCGCCTCGTCGAAGTGGTGCGCGCGCCGCGCGCCGGCTACCTCGCGGGCACCGAGGCCGACGCCATCGGGATGACCGTAGTGGGGCTAGGCGGCGGGCGCGAGAAGAAAGGCGCGCCCATCGATCACGCGGTGGGGCTGAGGATGCACGTCAAAGTAGGCGACCGTGTGGAAGCGGATCAGCCGCTCTTCACCCTGTACGCCAACGACGCGGCCCGGCGCGACGAAGCCATCACGCGCGGGCTAGACGCGCTGCATTTCTCAGAGCACCCCGTCGATCCGCTGCCACTCTTCTATGAGCGCATCGTCAGCGGGACGTAGGGCGTCATCAGAAGGAATCTGCTTGATGATATTGCGAGGAGCGTGAAACGTGAGGTGTGAAACGTCAATCGTCAGGGCGAGCATTGCACTGCGACATCGGTTTTGACGT
>SLSP01000342.1 GCA_007130345.1 Thermoflexales bacterium | reverse complement strand
GGATCGCGGCGACGCCCGCGCTGCGCGGGTACGTGGCGACCGCGCCCAAGCCCGCCGCGCAGGTGGTGTGGGAGGGGACGCAGTCCGATCCGCTGCTGGCGGTGTGGCAGTATGGCCTGGGACGCGCGGTGGCGTGGACGTCGGATGCGACGGGGCGGTGGGCGGCGGATTGGGTGGCGTGGGACGATTTTGCGCGCTTCTGGGGCGGCGTGGTGCGGGACGTGCTGCCCGCGCCTTCGGATGGCGGCGTGGCGCTATGGGTGCTGCCCGAAGGCAACGGCGCGCGCATCCTGGCCGACGTTACGGGGGCGGAGGGAGAGTACGCCGACGGCCTGGACTTGCAGGTGCAGGTCGCCGTGCCCGGCGACGACGCGGAGCCGCTGACGGTGGCATTGGCGCAGACCGCGCCGGGGCACTACGAAGGCGCGTTCACGCCGCCGGAACAGGGCGCATTGTTGCTGCGCCTGCACGGAGATCGCAACTTGATGGCGGGATGGGTCGCGCCGCCGTCGGAGGAGTACATTCCCGGCGACGCGGCGGTCGCCGTAGAGCGCCTGGCGGCGCAGGGTGACAGCGCCGTGGTGACATCTCCGGCGGCGGTCTTCCGCCACACCCTGCGCGGGCGAGAGGCCGGGCGGCCCCTGCTCCCGCTGCTGATGCTGCTGGCGGCGGCGCTGTGGCCGGTGGACATCGCGTGGCGGCGGCTATCGCTTACGCGGGCGGATGTGGCGCAGTGGTGGGCCAGGCTCCGGGCGCGGCTGGCGGGTATCACGTTCACTCGGCCACAGGCGCAGAAGCCGGAGATGACGACGCTGGCGGGGCAGTTGCGTCAGCGGCAAAAGAAAACGCCGGCGCGGAGTGACGTTCCGCTGCCGGCATCTTCTGGGGACTCTGAAGATGTGAGTGTGGTCATACAGCCCGCGCCTGAGAAGCCCCAAGCGCGTGTTGCCCAGGCCCCGCCATCTGCCGAGGCCGATGATCAGGCCGGGACGCTGGCTGCGCGCCTGAAGCGCAAGCTGCGGGATGATTGAAGTGTTACGCGGGCGTATCCTGGTTGATTTCGTAAGTGCCGGTGTCCGCGCGATGTGCGAGTAGCTGGCCCATATAGTCCTGCTGTTGGGTGAAGAATTCGCCGGCATCGGTACTGTGCTGCCTGATGAGGGCTTCGGCGAGGAGCGTGGCTACCATCGTCGGCACGATGATGTTGGACATACCCACTTTGGCTTTGGTGGGGGGCACGACGACAGTGTCCGCTTCGCGGGCGGCCAGTACCGTGTTGGACGTGGAAAGGCAGAGGGTTACAACGCCTTTTTGACGCGCTAATTTGACCGCGTAGCCGGTGTCCAGCCCGGGCGCCCCCATCACGATAGCCAGGAGCGCGTCTCCTGATTGCATCTGCGCGAGTACCGTAGCGGTCTCGGTCATTCCCGGCAAGAACGCATCCGCCGGGATGGCCGCTTGTTGAAGCTCGCTGGCGATAAATAGGGCCAGGTTGTAGGCGTTGTACTCACCCGCAATCCAGATGCGGTTGGCCTGTTTCAGGTGTTGGACGGCCTCGGCCAGGGCCGTGAGTTCCGTCGTGTTAAAGCGCTGGATATTGTTGATCGCGGTCTCGGTCAGCCCGTGAAGAAGCCCCCGGTCGTCGTCAGTCTCCCCAATGCTCTCGTAGGTCTGGTTGATTTGAGTTCGGACGTAGTCTTTGATCTCTCTGGAGAGTTCGCGATAGCCGGAGTAGCCCAATTCCTGGGAGAAGCGCACGACGGTGGCCGGATCCAGATCGACAACGCGCCCTAACTCGACAGCCGTTAAGAAGGCCGCGTCGAGGGTGTTTTTCATGATGAAGTCGGCCAGATTGCGGAAGCCGGGTGTGAGTTGTTCATAATGGTCGCGGATGCGTTTTTGAAACACGGTTCCTCCTTGTAATGTGATATGGATGGTATTAATTAAGTCGCCCACAGCTCTGCCAGAGCTGTGGGCGTACTTATGCATAGCAGACTAGCCTGCGGCGCTCTCTTGATTCCAGACGTTCTGGGGCGAGGCGACTTCGTATTCGGGCGTCTCGGCGCGCAGCTTGAGCAGCGCTTCCATGTTCTCATGCTGGTGCTGGCGATGGGTTTGGGCATCGTCGGTATCTTGCATCACGGCTTCCCAAAGCAGCGCCATCACCTGGAGGAGGGGGCCGAAGGAGGGGACATTGGTGGGGGATTTCGAGGGCACGATGATGCTGATTTCAGCTTCTCGCGCGGGCAGAATGACGCCGGAGGCACCGACGGTGATGGTCTTGAGGCCCTTTTCGCGCGCCATCCGCACGGTATAGCCGGTGTCGAGGCTGACTTCGGTGCCGGCGAAGGCCAGCAAGACATCGCCTTCTTGCATCTTGGTGAGGACGCTGGCGGTTTCTCCCATGCTCGGATGGAAGGCCGTGGCGGATCTCCCGAAAGACTGGAACTTCTTGGTCATATACTGCGCGATGTCATAGCCGGTATACTCACCAGTGAACCAGATGACGTTGGCGTTTTTGAGTAGCTCCACAGCTTGGGCTACTTGGGGGAGGTCGGTGCTGGTGAAGTATTGGATATTTTGCGCAGCATTGTCTATCAACGCTTGGAGCAGGGCTTCCGTACCTTCGGCTTCATCGGCTTGCCGGTAGGTTGCTGTCACCTGGTGGCGGACGTAGCGTTTCACTTCGCGTGATAGCTCTCGATATCCTGAGTAACCAAGCTCCTGAGAGAATCGGACAACGGTAGCTGGATCGACATCAACTCGGCGCGATAGTTCGGTGGCTGTCATAAAGGCAGCATCAAGCGTGTGGTTCATAACGTAATCGGCCAGTTTTCGGAATCCGGGGGTTAAGTTTTCGTAGTGTTCGCGTATGCGTTCTTGAAACATGGTCTTTCTCCTTAAAGGTTAGTAAATAGGTTTGTGAGATACGCTTGATATATCCAGGTCTGCCGACTGGTGTATACCAGTTAGCTTCTGAAAATTTTGCGTAGTCTCATTATAGCATCTGCAATGTGAAAAGTCAACTCCCAATTTTCTGATGGGATTTAACTTTTTACCGATTTGCGTTAGTATGCGGTTAGTAGTTGCTAGTGCTAATAAACAAGTGAAAGACGTGAACTGGGTCAAGTATATATCCTATATACTGTATACGCCGATTTTCAATTTACCGACCATAATATATAGGGGTAGGTGGGCTTAGAAACTTTTTTCAGAGCAGTTATTAGGGTTTCAGCAATGCAAGAATCGCCTTAGATGGCGGCTTCGAACCGCGTTAGGTTAGAGGGAATTGGTAACGCTTTGGTTTTGTGAGCCGACGGCTTGGCGTCTCAAAAATAGCTCGGAGTCCTCGTTTCGGGGATGGCTCAAGTGAGATTGCGCGGTTTAGCCGCATCCGGCGTGCCTGGCTCCCGCCGGATTGCCAAATCCGGCGGAGCCAGGTGTGAAGCGTGGCGAAGACTTTGTGAT
>SLSP01000553.1 GCA_007130345.1 Thermoflexales bacterium | reverse complement strand
TGCGCGCCCCGCCGCGACAGGCTCAAAACGTATATCTACCCCCCACCCTTGTCGCGGTTTGCAAGAAAACTGTCTGGTTTAATTGGGCGGGTGATGCGTGATGCGTGATCCGTAATGCTTGACGTTTGACGTTTGACCTTCAACTTTTGACCTTCAACCTTCAACCTTCAACCTTCAACCTTCAACCTTCAACCTTCGACCTTTAACGCCCGTCCTTGCTCACACGACGAAGACTTGCGCGTCGCCGCCCAATACCTCCACGCCAGAGGTGACTTCTGTTTTCGGCAGGCAGCGCTCGCACAGGTAGTAGAAGCGCACGCGATCCGCGCGCGGCCGGATGACGCGCAACACCGCCGCCTTCATCTGCTCCAACTCCGCCGGCGCCAGGTAGCACTCGAAGACGCTGTACTGTACCGGCGTCCCGTAGTTCAGCAGCGTATTGTGCAGCTTGGTGCGCCGCTTGTCTTTGCTGATATCATACGTCACCAGGACGAATTGCCGCGCGCCCATCGCTTACCTGGCCCAGAAAGGCGTGTAGGTCTTCGCCTCCCCTTCGAGTACGCGCACCAATCGCCGCGCCTGCACCTCGAAGTGTTTGCGATAGCTCAGGCTGCGCTGCGTCCCCTGGAGTTGCACCTGGGCTTCCAATTGCTTGCCGAAGGTCCGTAGGAACAAGCGCAAGCCGTGATCCGTGAGCCGCACGCCCACCTCCGGGTCTGCCGGGAGGAAGTCCTGGGGCTTGAGGATCTGCCAGTTGAGCACGCGCATCACTAGCGAATCCACAAAGGGCGCGCGAAATTCTTCCACCAGATCCAGCGCCAACGCCGGCCGCCCGTACTTTTCGGCGTGGAAGAAGCCCACGTAAGGGTCCAGGCCCACCGCTTCCAGCGCCGTCATCATCGCGTAGCCCAACATCGTGTAGCCCAGGCCCAACAGCGCGTTGACCGCGTCACGGGGAGGGCGGCGGTTGCGGTCGGTGAAGTCCCATTCCGGCGCGAAGGCCTGGCGATAGAGGGCGAAGTAGGCCCGCGCGCCGCTCCCCTCCACGCCGCGCAGCGCGGCTTGATCCGGCGCGGCGGCGACTTGCTTCTCGGCCGCGTAGAGTTGCGCCAGCGGCGCGCGGTCGGGTTCCGCGCGCCGCCGCAGCACGCGCAGCGCCAGCACCCGCTGATTGCGCAGCTTGCCCGCGACGATGGCCCGCGTCAGGGCCAGCGCCATCTCTGGATCATCGGCCTGGCGATACTGATTCCGGCGGCGCGGCAGGTTCTTGGGCGTCGGCGGCAGCAGGCGGCCCACCAGCGCGCCCGTCCGCTTGACCAGCAGCACGGGGATTTGGGCGTGGAGCAGGGCCAGCAACGCCGGCGTCGTCGTCCCCACGTAGCCCACCAGCACCACCTCGCTCACCTGATGCAGCGGCACGCGGAACAGCACCTCGTCGTGCTTGGTCACCAGGAGCCGCTGATGCTCCTTCTCAATGCGCGCGCCTTGTTCCGTCACGTAGAGTGTGGGCATACGTTCACCTCCAAAAATTGCGAATGCTGAATGGCGAATCGTGCGTTTGCGGAGTTACCGCTGCACTTCCGGCTCCGAAGGGAACATCAGTTCCCCGAATTTTCAGTACGTGTTGGTGAGCTTGCGGCTCGTGGGAAATCCTTCAATAATCTGGGCCGTAATCGCCGAACAGCCAGTCTACCCGGTCTCCCTTCACCGTGATGATTTTGTTTTCCCAGGGATAGCGGTATTCGTCGCCCTCAAACGTCACGCCGAGGAAGTCAAAACCTTGCCTGAAGGACGTGATCGCGGTTTTTTCAGGCTTATAGCGCAGCTTGAGCGCGCGTAACAGCGCCTCGGTCTTCGCATACGCCACCTGAGCCTGCTCCCGCGAGATCGCCAGCACGATAAAGTCATCCGCATAGCGCACGACGTGCCAGCCATCCTGCGTCAAGCCCACGTCTAACGGGTGCAAATAGCGATTGGACAACAGCGGCGAGAGCGGACTGCCCATCGGCAACCCCCGTGGGGGATCGGCCTGAGTTGTTCCTTGCGCCAGCCAGAGGTCGATCAAGTGGAGGAGCACGGGGTCTTCGAGGTCCTCGCGGAGCATGGCGCGCAACAACGCCAGATCCACGTTGTCGAAGAAAGCGTCAATGTCGGCATCCAAGACCCAGGTGAAATCCTGCGCCCGCAGCAGCACGATGCGCCGCACCGCGTCCTTGAGGGATTTGCCGGGACGATAGCCCACGCTGCACGGTAAGAAGCGCGGCTCGTAGAGGTCGTAGAGGATTTGCAGGACGGCCCGCTGGAGCACGCGGTCGGTGATGTTGGGGATACGCAGGGTGCGGAACTCATTCCGGCGACGTTTGGGGATGCGGCGGATGCGCAAGGGGGTCGGCTGGTAGCGATTGGCGCGCACATCCTGGGCCAGCTTCACCAGACGCGCCTCCCAATTCCGCCGCCAGCGCCGAATGGAGACGTTATCCACGCCGGGCATCCCCTGATTCTCCGCCACCGCGTCCCACGCCGCGCGCAGATTATCGAGGGCCAGGATACGGTGAATCAAGCGCGGCATACACTGCTCCTCTGCGCGGCAGCGCGGTTGCGCCCCCGCGGTCAGCCCGCCTGCCGGATGTGATTCAGGTCGAGTACCGGCGCGTAGAGCCGCCGGTCGCTATACCAATTGTATACCCGCACCGGGCTTTGAAACCCTAGCCCCATCCCGATGGCCCAGGCTAAAGGCAGCGGCGCGCTCAATGCCAGGTGTAGTTGCTTGACGCCCGGCTGTTGGAGTACCCCCTGGACGGCCTGCACCGCCTCCCGCGCCACTTCGATCCAATCAGATTCTAACGGGAGCCGGTTCCCGTACCGGTTTTGCACCGCCACGTAGGCCGCTTGCTGCGCCTCCGCCACTTCCGCAAAGGCCGCCGCGCTGTGCGAAGCCAGATTCAGGCTCACGTAGACGTCCGGCGTCCATTGCTCCGGCTCCTGCACGGTAAGGTTACAGAAAGGCCGCGATAGCTTCTGCTTCAGATATTGTAAGGGCGCGCGCTTCTCCCGCGTGGGCCGGCTGAAATCCAGCACCGGGACGTACTGGGCCTCGGCATACTGGTAGACCACCTGCCGGTGCAGACTGCCCAGCGCCGCGCCCAATCCCAACGCCAGCGTCGCCGGGCATTTGAGGAAGATGTGATAGATTTTGTCCCCGCCCAACGTCTCCAGATGCTCCACCCGCCCCAGAATCCGCCGGCAGATTTGACGCCACACGTCCGGTTCGCAGCCCAGAGGCGTTTCGTGTCGGAAAAGCCAGTGCTGTGGCTCGATGCCCAACGTGGCATAGTACTGAGGGCTGAAATGGAGCTTTTCCACCACAACCAGCGCGCCCGGAGCTACCGGCTGATGATCATCGGCGTAGCGCGCCACATCCACCACCAGGGGGATGTGCTTCTCGCGGATCAGAAAGACGATCTCGCGCGTCGCCTGGA
>SLSP01000114.1 GCA_007130345.1 Thermoflexales bacterium | reverse complement strand
TACACCATCAACGCCGAGGTGCGCGATCACGCCGGGCAGACGGCGGCGGCCTCGACCGCGCCGGCCGAGCCGGGCTTCGCGCCGCAACCGCTCACGCTCTATGTATCCGGCAGCGCGCCCGCGCTCGCCATCAATCCCGCGCCCATCGGGCAGGCCGCCCATGTCGCCGGCCACGCGCGCGTCAGGGGCTGGCTCACCGATACCACCGCCATCGTGTCCCTCGAGGTGCAGGTCAATGGCGGCGACTGGCAGGCGGCTCCGGTGAACACGCTGCCGCGCGCGCCCCAATCCGCCCCCTGGACGGCCGCCGTAGACTTGGGCAACGGCCTCACCGAGGGCGCGTTCTACACGCTGACCGCGCGCGCCGTCAACGTGGGCGGGTACACCACCACCGTCACCCATCCCGTGTGGGTAGACCTCACGCCGCCCGCGCCGTTCTCGCTGACCGTCAGCTACACCAACGCGCAGGGCGTGGTCACACCGCTCGCGCGCGGCGCGACGGTGCGCGATGTGCTGTCCCCCACGTTCCAGGTCAGTTGGACGCCCAGCGCGGACGCCGACGTGACCGGCTACACGGTGACGTGGCTGCGCCAAACCCCGGAGGGCGAGGTCGCGCAGCGCACCCTGAGCCTCCCGGCCACCGCGCCGTTTGCGGATAGCTTCACCGTCGGCGAGGCGCAGCGCTGGCGCGTGCGCGTCACCGCGCGCGACGCGGTAGGCAATGAGACTACGCAGACCTTCGGCCCGCTCTACGCGGATTACCAGTTGACGCCGGTATACACCGAGCCAACCGGTATGATGGCGCGCGCGGAGCAACCGTATCACGGCTGGATCGAGGAGCCGTGCAACCTCTTGGGCGTGGACACCCGCCTCCAGCGCAAGGCGGCGGCCGCCGCCGCCCTCCACCAGGCGCAGCAGTTCTACGCCGCCTGGGATTCTCCCTCCCCCGAAGTGGGGGAGGGCCGGGGTGGGGGTTTGCGCCTGGCGTGGAGCGGCGCGGATTGGGACGTGGACGGCGATCTGTTCGTCTACTTCGACACGCGGGACGGTGGCAGTTGGCAGGCCATGAACCCCTATCCGGCCACCATCACCAACACCGCCATCATGCTGCCGCTCACCTGGGCCACCGAGGGCGACGTGGTCATCAGCCGCACCTTTACCGCCGATTTCGCGTTGTGGGTCAAAGACCAACACACCGCCGAACTCTGGGTCTGGGAAAACGACGCCTGGCAGGTGACGGATACGCAGATTGACTATCTCTTCGATAGCAACGCGCGCCCGCAACTGACCCAACTCTACGTCCCGCTGGACGCGCTGGCCCGCGATGGGCAACCGGTGGGCCTGGTCGCGCTCGCCAGTGAGCCGGACGCGCTGCGCACCTGGGCCGCGATGCCCCCGCTCAATCCTCTCAACAGCGCGCGGGTGATGCAAACACGCCTGGCCGAAGGCGTGGAGAAGCTGCTGCTAACCAAGCAGTACACCTGGGAGACGCTGGGGCCGGAGATGTGTCCCAACGGCACGGTTGTGGGGCCGAAGGTGCAGTACACCGGCGCGGATGTGCAGGTCGCCATCAACGTGAACCCGCTCGGCCTGTCGTACAGCATCTACCACGATCATCTGTATCCCCTGGTCGAGGACATCCTCAACCTGGGCGGGTTGGCGGCCTGGCAAGCGGTAGATAACGGCATCTGCCCCTATCACCCCAATGACCCGGCGTGCCAGCGGGCGGCGCAAGCGGCGGTCGAGAGTGACCGCGACGTCAACGCGCAGGAGATGCTCTACAAGATTATGGATACCACCATCCCGCCGGTTGGCGATGGGCAGCGCCTCACCTACACCCTCACCCTGGTCAATCAGGGCGTGGGTACCGCGCCGGGCCTGGAAGGCTACGTGGTGACGTGGGGCCCGCTCCGCTTGAAGGATGGCGAGCTCAAGACCGATGTGGTCAACGGCGAGGCGTGGGAATGGGACCAACTGACCTTCCCGTTGGGCGACCTCGCGCCGGGCGAGACCCTCACCTACACGTTCTACGGGTGGATTGATGTCAATTTCGACCCGAACAACAACGAAGGCTTCGGCACGATAGACATGGTCATCCACGACGCCACCGGCGATATCTGGGATGAGATTGACTGGGTCTTCGTGGATCACGCGGTAGATACGACCGACCCCTTCGCTGGCATTAAGGTAGATACGTCGCTGCTCGGGCCGGAGCGCAATCGCATTCGCGGGTATGCCTATGACGACCTCTCGCCTATCGAAACCGTGATCGTGGAGACGCGCGCGCCCGGCGGCGAGACTCAAACGCAGGTCTGCCCGATGCTGGACGACTACGAATGGGACTGCTTCTGGGACTTGGGCGGCGCGCAGGAAGGTGAACAGGCCTTCGCCCGCGCCCGCGCTTACGACGCTTTTGGCTTTGCCAGCACGTGGACGCGCTGGATGGCCTACACGGTGGATGCGACGCCGCCGGAGTTGGCCTTCACTATAGCGACGGAACAGGCGTTGAGCGATGGCCTCATCGGGCCTGGCGAACTGACCTTCAGCGGCATGTTGTGGGACAACCGCCTTGCCGACCGGGTGGAGGTCTGCACGGCCAACGGCGACGGCGACGAGAACTGCGTGACCGCCGACTTCGCGATTGATGTGAACACGTTGCCCCAGACGGTCTACACCTATGACCACATCCCCGCGCAACCCGTGATCATCACGGAGCAGAGTTGCGAGTTGGGCGAGGGCCACACGATGGCCTTCGATGTCGAGGAAGACTTCACAGTGGTGGATGTCAACTTTGGCCTGAACGTCACCCATCCCTACCGCGACGACATCAAAGCCTACCTCTACTCGCCGGCCGGGACGCGCGTGCTGCTGCTCTGGTGGGGCAGCAACGCCAGCAACTATAACGTGCTGCTGGATGATGAGGCGCTGCGCGGCAACTACGGGGATCGCCTGGATCACGACCCCGGCCCGCCGTACTTCGTCAACCATCGCTGGCCGAGCGGCTTTCTCGGCGAGTTTGACGGGGAGCGCTCTAAGGGGACGTGGTACCTGACCCTCTGCGACTACTATCCCGATAGCGATGTCGGAGCCTATCATCGCAGCCGCCTGATTTTGACGGCCGATACCTTGCCCCAGGACACCTTCGGGGTCTGGCGCTACACCCTGCCGCCCTTGTCTGCGCGGACGGACACGCTGACATACGCGCTGACGTTCTACGGCGTGGATAGTGTGGGCAACCGCAGCGTGCCGCTGCACGCCAACTTCACCCTCGACACCATCCCGCCCACGCTCAGTGTGCGTGACTACACGGCGGAGTTGAACAGTGGTGAGGTGTTCACCATCCAGGGCGTAGCGAGTGACCGGCATGGGATTCGCTCGGTGAGCTTGATGGCCCGCGACAGGCAAGGTCGGATGCGCAGCGCGCCGGTGGCCCTGACCGGGACGCAGTGGGAGTACAGTCATACGCGGTGGCTGGCCGATCC
>SLSP01000072.1 GCA_007130345.1 Thermoflexales bacterium | reverse complement strand
ATCGACGCGGCCCTCGCCGATGGCCGGGGGCTGTTCATCCTGGGATCGCACATGTCCAACTTCGACCTGGGTGGTATCGCGCTCTCGCAGTACATTCCTGTGCAGGTGCAAGTCCTCTCCGTGGCCGAGCCGCCGCCCGGCTTCGAGTTCTTCAACCAGTTGCGCGAAAAGGGCGACGGCATCGTGACCCCCGTTTCGCCAGAGGTGCTCCGCGACGCGATGCGGCGGCTCCGCGAGGGTGGCGTTGTCATCACCGGCGTGGATCGCCCCGGCGATGACGGCGACGAACCGGTCACGTTCTTCGGGGAGACGGCGCATTTGCCCACCGGCTATATGCGCATCCCCCTGCGCACCGATTGCCTGATGATGACGGTCGCCTTCGTCTATCGGGAGGGCGCGTATTGGATTATCGGCAATCCCCCGCTGGAGGTGGAGCGTACCGGCGACCGCCACCAGGACGTTATTCACAACGTGCAGCGCATCCTCGCGCAAATTGAGGACTTAATCCGCGTCGCCCCTGACCAGTGGATGATGTTTGTCCCCGTGTGGCCCGCCTGATTGGCGCGCTGCATCACAAAAGCCCCCTCGCGCGAGGGGGCTTTGTGATGGGATTCTCCTCTATTCTTCAGCGACGCTAATCTCAAGCCGCCCTAAATCTGTCTCCTCCCCCGGCGCGACGAGCACGCGCGATCCGGTGGTGCGCAGTTCGGTCACATAGTGCCACGCTTCGCCGCCTTGCACGACGACGGCGTAGCGGCCTGGGGGCAGGGCGTCGAAGGCGAAGCGCCCCTCGGTGTCGGTGGTCGTGGTATAGGCCAGCGGTTGATCTTCGCAGGGGGTGTCTTTGTTCTGCCGCAGAAACTCCGATTCGGTTTCCATCAGGCTGATGGACGGACGGTACACGCACGCTTCGACCAGGCTATCTGCCAGCGGCAGGCCCGTGTCCCAGACCAACGTGCCGACGAGGGCGCCAGCGGGCTTGGAGACGGGCGGCGGCAGGGGCGGCCCCTCTCCGCCTACCGCGATAGCCAGAATATCGTGGTCAAGCATATCGGCGTTATCCATCCAATAGCTATGCCAGGTGGCGCGGTCCAGGACGTTCAGGCCCCATCGCGTGCCGATCCACGCGCGTCCGGCAGTGTCTACGGCGAGGGCTTTGATCCAATTATTGCTCAAAGCGTCGGTCTCCTGTTGGTAGGTCAGCCACTCGCCCTCGCTGTATACGTGAACGCCCTGTGACGTTCCGGCCCAGATACGGCCATTGGGCGCGCTGATCAGAACGTTGGTGTTCATATAGGGGGCATCGTGGCGTTGCCAGGTCAGGCCGTCGAAGACGTGCAATTCGCGGTAGCCGCTGACCCAAACGTGGCCGCGTGGATCAATGGTGAGGTTGTGGAAAATCGGCCCTTCGTAGAACAGCGTCCACTCGCCACGCTCGTAACGCGCGATGCTGTGAGGCCGCGCGACCCAGACCACGCCGTCAGGGGCGACCGCGATGTCCCGCACGCTATTGGTGGTGTCGGTGGCGCTGCGCATAAAGGTTTGAGCCGGATAGGATAGCCACCGATCATCATAGTGACTGACGCCGCTGGCGTGCGCGATCCAGAAGCCTTCTTCTGTGCATACGATAGCGCGGGGCGTGTCCAGGTCTTCCCATCCGGCGGCGATGGTGCGCCATTCTCCATCACGCGCCACGCTGACGCCCTGCCGATGCAAGGCCAACCAGCGCCCATCGGGGCAGTACGTTAGATCATAATGCCAGTTGCTGGACAGACCGGAGTTTTGCCGTGTGTAATGCTGCCATCCCTGCGCGTTAATGCAGGTGATGCCTTCGCTGGTGCTGATGCACGCCTGTTCGGACGCGATGGCGGGCGGGGTGGGGATCACGGTATCGTCGTTTGCCGGGATTTTCAGGACGCCCGCGACGGTTTCCTGGTCTGGCGAGATCGTCATAGGGTCGAGGCGACTTATATTGAGCCATACCTCGTCAATTTGTGCGATGAGCGCGTAACGTCCGACCGGCACCTCGGCAAAATGGAAGCGCCCCGCGTCATCGGTCGTCGTTGTGTAACGGATGGCGCGCTCCGCGCATGCCGATGTTGGCGCGCGCGTGATGATCGAGCGGCTGGCGCACAATTCGACGGTGACTTGCGCTATGGGGATGCCTTGCAGTCCATCATCCCAGGCCAGCGCGCCGGAGAGCGATCCCGGCGGCTTGTCTGTGGGGACGGGTAAGCGCGGCCCCGCGCCAGAGAGCGCGAGCGTTGCTATCTGGTTGTCGATGAGCGCGGCGTTATCCATTCGATAACTGTGCCATGTAGCGCCATCTACAACGTGGAGGCCCCCATCCGTGCCGATCCACACGCGCCCGCTGGCATCTACCGCCAAGCTGCGGATGAACTCGTCGCTCCAATCGGCGGTTGGCCCCTGGTAGGTACCCCATTCCCCGTTTACATAAGTGTGGATGCGGTCGAGAGTCCCTGTCCAGACCTGGTCATCCGGCGTGAGGGCCAGGAGGCCCGGTCTGATGCCCAGAGGGGCCGGATGAAGCGTCCAGGTTTGCCCGTCGAAAACGTGCAACCCTTGCCGACCTGCAACCCATGGCTGCCCGTGGCTGTCGATGGCGAGGTGTTCAAAGGTATCGCGGCGCTCAAAGCCGTGACCTTCGTAAAACAGAGTCCACTCGCCGGCCTGATACCGCGCGATACTGCGGGAGCGCGCGACCCAGAGCGTGTCATCGGGCGCGACGGCGATATCCTGGATGCTGTTTGGGGTGCCCACCTGCGTATCCGTGAACTCGCGTTCGGGATACGCTGTCCACGACGCGCCATCGTAATATCGCAGGCCGTTATCGAGGGCCACCCAGAAGCCCTCTGCGGCGCAGGCAATCCTTATTATGTTGCGGGTGTCTTCCCACGCGGCGGGGATGGCGTACCACGTCCCGTCTTGCAATACTTCCACGCCTCGATAGTGCAGCACCAGCCACCGTCCGTTGGGACAATAGGCTAAATCGGAGATCAAATTGGTGGGGAAATCAGTGTTATCCCGCGTGTAGTCGAACCAGCCTTCGTCATTGAGGCAGGTGATGCCGTGTCGGGTGCCCAGGCAAGCCTGTCCCACCGCCGGGATCGCGGGCTGTTCGACTGGGGGGAGCGCGGGCGGCATGGTGCTCTCGGTCGCGGGCGTGTCCACCCGTCCCATTACCGTCTGACAGGCCAGTTGGGCTATCAACAAACCAATGATAATCCACAGCGTGATGTGGCGTGTTTGCGGGCGCATAATAACCTCCTGCTGATCGCGCAACAAATTTTTCCTGGGAGATGAATTATGACTTTACTGGAAGAACTTTATTTTTAACGCAAAGATGACTCTCCTGAAAGCACCCTAAAAAATCCGATTTTTTAGAAACTTGATACGAGATGTAGATTTTCCGCGTGCGAATTTCATATATTTAGTAGGTCGCGTGTGGAAAAATCGGATTTTTGGACTTTTTT
>SLSP01000535.1 GCA_007130345.1 Thermoflexales bacterium | reverse complement strand
TACGCGCGCCGACCGCGCCGCGTGCGAGATTGGCGCGACGTTGGCTTACGGCGACTGGCGCCACGCCGACCGGCATCAAGACCCTGAAGGCAAGAGCGGCTACATCCTGGCCGGCGCGGCCTACGATGGCGCGCGCACCTCGCTGGATATGCTGCGCGTGCAGAACACGGTCAACAATCTGATCCCGCCGGCGCACAACCGCGAAACGCGCGAAGGGCCGATCATCGCGGTGCTCAACACCGCCCCGACCACGTTTGCCAATCCCGACCCCGCCACCGGCGGTCATGACCTGCGGGTGGCCTGGTACCGGCCCGACGCGCGCAACGTCGCCTGGCCGGTCAGAACGGTGGGCTACCGCTGCGATTGGCCCGCTAACCCGCCGGAGATCGTCATCGCCAGCGAGCTAGGCTCCGAGATCGGCGGGCAGGCGGTGTTGGACGCGGCGTACTACGCTTCGCCAGATGTGTATCATCAGCCGGACCCAAATGATCCGGGCTACAGCCTCAACGATGAGCACGCGCTGCTGGCCGCCTCGAACCTGGGCAACGCCAGCCCCACGCTGTACGCGCTGCGCACCGACTTGACCGACCAGCCCTACGTGCTGCTCAAGTATCTCGACCCGCGCGACGACAACCAACCGAAGATCGCCGTGTACGCCGTCGCGCTCACACGCTCGGCCCGCGAAATCACCGATGTCACGCTGGATGACGGCGTCATCCATTTGTTATCCGTTACTGGCCCAGCGTCACTCGCGCAGACCGGTAACAACGCGCCGGCTGGAGCACCCGGCCCGCTGTTGCGGGTAGGCGACGCGCAGTTGCCGCCCGGCGGTACGGCCTCCCTGGCCGTCCAGGTGTTCGACGCGCGCGCCCTGCGTTCCACGCGGGTTACGGTGCAGTATGACGCGCAGCAGATCGCGCCCACACACTGCGAACCGTACCGCCAGGACATGGTCGAAGCGCTGTATGGCCTGAGCATCGTAACCAACGCGTCTAACGGTATTCAGCCAATGCGCGCTGTGCGGATGCGGGCCAATCTGGAAGCCGGCACCGACGCACGCTATGAGTGGGACTTTGGCGACGGCCTCCGGCGGGTGGCCGGGGCCGAGGTCAGCCATGTCTATGGCGCGGTGGGCACCTATACGGTACAGGTGACGGCGGCCAACGGCTTGTTCCCCGAACAAACCGCGGAAATAGCCCTCGAGGTTACGGAGGATCCGCACGCCATCGCCGGGGATTTGCCGGCCGCCAATGGTACAGGCTGCCGGGTGGAGACGCCAGGCGAGGTGACGCTGGAATTGCAAACACGGAACAAGCACGGTTTGAGCGGCAACCTGGTGCTGGCCGATCTGCACTTCCGGGCTGTAGGCCCGCCACCACAGGCGGCTACCACGACGGAACTGCCCATCAGCGCCGCCACGCTGCACGGGCCGGCCTACGAAACACTGGAGTACAACGTCACCGCCGGGAACCCGATCTACGCGCCGGTGCCAATGCAGGGTTTGCTCGACATCCAACCCTGCGCACAGAGCATCCCCACCGATATGGGCGCGCGCCCGTTCTGGCGGGATTTCCGGGGCAGCCTGTGGGCGCGGGCGGCCGGCGGGATGGAGATGCTGTACTTCTATCCGCTGCAAACCGGCTTCCATCTCAGTGACGCCCACGCGGCAGAACTCGGCCTCGGCGACCTGACGGAGTCTGAGCGCGCGGGACGCTGTATCCCGTGGATGGATCAACTGAGCGCAGGCACAGAAAGTTACGCGGATTTCCCGATGCCCGGCGATACCACCTATGTACTGCCGGTCGCGTATGACGTGACCTGGCCGGCGCTGCCCGCGCTGCTCGCGGTGGGCGAGACGGTCTACGCGCGGCCCAAAGGCGGCGTATCCGGCGTGGCGAATCAACTGGCCGTGTCGCGCATCTACGACGATTATGCCCCCGGCACCTGGGATAACGACGCCGGCCGCATCGTCATGGAACCCGCCGAGTTGGAACGCTCCCTGGCGCAGTTGATCGATCCCATCAGTGAAGTCCGGGTGCCGCTGCCGATCAGAATCGGCGGCAACTACGCGCTCCCCCCGGCTATCCAGACCGAGCGGCTGCTGTTCGGCGGCGGGCTGGCTGTCGTGGGCAACGTCGAAGACCACGACCTCGCGCTGCCCTTCTCGCTGCGCGTCCGGACGCTGTACGACGATACGACCGGTGAACTGGTCTTCCGGGGCTACTATGACGGCGAATCCGCTCTCTATCTCCGGGGCGATCCCCTGTTGCTGCTGAACGTGATGTCGCTATCTGACAAAGCGCGGCTACAGGCGTTATGCCCGGCGGGGCAGCTCCACTGTGACGTTTACCGGGACGCCGTCACAGCCCTCTATCACAAGACGCGCAATCCCCGGCAGCTTGACCTCACTGGCGATGGACAGCCGGATCAGGCGTTCCTCATCGGTGTGCAGGACGCGAACAACGACGGCATCCCCGAACCTTACGAGGGCCTGGGCAAGGGCAAAGCATTGAGCGCGGGCAACGCGGCCGGCGTTGGCTACATCACGCTGGCCTATAACAATGATCCCAGTGTGGGCGGCCTGCCGGTCTCCTTGCAGGTCATCTATGTTGGCTGTACGCTTAACCATCTGGGCGAGGACAGCACCTACCGGGGCAATGTGCTGGTGGTGGAGTCCGACAACTTCTTCGATGAGAAGCTCACGCTGCGCCACACGGGCGACTTCGGCGGCCAGCCCGACGAGTTCACGTTTGAATGGTGGCTGGCCCCGGTCGATGACACGGGTGTCTCGCCGACGAACGCGCCGCCGGGGTATCCCTGGCAGCAGTGGACGCGGCTCGAACCGGGCGCGGCCGCGCTGGGACCGGAGATCACCATCGAGGGTGCCAATCCCACTACCTTGAGCGACAACTGGCTGCTGGTGCGCTATCAAGGCTACCCGGTGTGCGGCAACGCCTATAACTGGAGTGCGTTCGCCGGCGATCCCTCGGCCAAGCCCTCTGAGGTGCGGGCGCAGCTTGCCGAGGGCTGGATCAAGCGCGTCACGGCGGGCCTCAATCCCTTCGACACGCGCGTGACCGATTACGTCCACGCCCCGGTTAACACCGCGGTGAACATGATCCGCCAGGCCGGCCCGCGTTACGAAGGCCCCATTGCCTTCAGCGGCGACCCCGAAAATCTCAACCAGATCGGCCTGATCGAAGCATATCAGACGGTGCTGAATCGCGGGCGCGCGCTCTCGATAGATTCCAACATCAATCACCAGGGGGCCAACGCCGCGCTGCTCAACGTCAGTACGCGCATCTCCGCGCTCTATATGCTGCTCGGCAACGACGCCTATATGGACGCGCTCGACCCGACGGTGGGGTTGAGCACAAGCAGCGCAATGGGCGCGCGGTCCGCCGCGCTCTTCAGCTTCATGAACCAGTTCAGCGCGGACTTCGGCCTGATCGATGAGGAGTTGGCTCTGCTGCGCGGGCGCGATGAGACGCTCGGCGGG
>SLSP01000236.1 GCA_007130345.1 Thermoflexales bacterium | reverse complement strand
TGGCCCGCGAAGGCGCGGCGTTCAATCTGACCGATCCGATTTTCAACCGGGACATCGGCTACTACATCTTCCAGTTGCCCTGGCAACAGGAACTACTCGGCTATGCCAAGACGCTGCTGACGCTGACCCTGCTCGGCGCGGTGGCGCGGTACACGCTCTTCAAGCAACTCAAGGAGCGCGGCGCGACGGCGCACCTCTCGCTGATGGGCGCGCTGTGGCTCGCGCTGTATGGCGTGGGCTGGCTCATCGAGCGCTACTCGCTGCTCCAGGCGCACACGGGCGTGGTCTTCGGCGCGGGCTATACCGACGTCAACGCGCGGTTGCTGCTCTACGACGCCCAGGCCATCATCTTCTTCGTCGCTGCCGGGCTGCTCGTGCTCAATGGCCTCATCCGCCAGTGGAAGCTCCTGCTGGGCGTGGTCATCTTCTGGGGCGCGGTCTCCATCATCGGCCCGATTTATCCGGCCCTGGTGCAGAGCTTCGTGGTCGAGCCGAACGAGTTCGCGCTGGAGCGCCCCTATATCGAGCACAACATCCGCTACACGCGCTACGCTTACGGCCTGCACGAAGTACGCGAGCACGACTATCCCGCGCTCGGTTCGCTCACCGAGGCGGATTTAGAGACCTACAGCGACATCTTCAGGAATATCCGCCTGTGGGATTACCGCCCGCTGCTGCGCACCTACAGCCAATTGCAGGAAATCCGCCTCTATTACACCTTCAATGAGGTGGATATTGACCGGTATGTGATTAACGGAGAGCTGCGCCAGGTGATGTTGGCCGCGCGCGAGTTGGACGTGGACGATCTGGCCGAACAGGCCCAGACGTGGCTCAACCGGCATCTCATCTTCACGCACGGATACGGGCTGGCCCTCAGCCCCGTCAACGAGGTCAGTCCGGAGGGCTTGCCCAATCTGCTGGTGCGCGACATCCCCGCCATCAGCGCGGCCCCGGAGTTGGAACTGACCCGCCCGCAGATTTACTTCGGCGAATCCACGCATCAATATGTCATCATCAACACCACCGAGGACGAGTTTCACTATCCCGTCGGCTCGACCAACGCCTACACGCGCTACACCGGCCCCGACGGCGTGCCCATCGGCGGGCTGTTCCGGCGGATACTGTTGGCGCTGCGCTTCAACAGCTCGCAACTGCTGCTCTCGCCCGCGCTCACCAGCGAAAGCCGCATCCTCTTCCATCGCACGGTGCGGGGGCGCGCGCGCACTATCGCGCCGATGTTGTGGCTGGATGATGACCCCTATCCCGTGATTATGGACGGCAAAATCGTGTGGCTCCTGGACGCCTACACTTGGAGCGACCACTTCCCCTACGCCGAGCCGTTGGGCGGCGTGAACTACATCCGCAACAGCGTCAAGATCGCGCTGGACGCCTACACCGGCGAGATGACGTTCTACCTCATCGACCCGGAGGAACCCATCGCCGCCACCTATGCCCGCATCTTCCCCGACCTGTTCCGCCCGGTGGAGGAGATGCCGGCGACGCTCCGCGCCCACTGGCGGTATCCCGAAACCCTGTTCCTCTACCAATCGCAGATGTACGGCACTTACCACATGCACGATCCGCAGGTTTTCTACAATCGGGAGGATCTCTGGGACGTGCCCCGCGAGACGGTCGCGGGGGGGCAGCAGGCGATGGAGCCGTATTACGTGCTGATGCGCTCGCCGGATACCGACGAGTTGGAGTTTATGCTCATCCGCCCCTACGTGCCGAGCCAGCGCCAGAACATGGTCGCCTGGCTGTATGCCAAATCCGACGGCGACAACTACGGGCAACTGGGCGTCTACCGGCTCGGCAAGGATCGCATGATCTACGGCCCGCAGCAGATCGAGGGCCGCGCCGACCAGGACCCGCTCATCTCGCAACAACTGACGCTCTGGGATCAGCGCGGGTCGCGCGTGCTGCGCGGCAATCTGCTGGTCGTGCCCATCAAGGACACCTTCATCTACGTGGAACCCATCTACCTGGAGTCGGAGGCCAGCCGGCTGCCCGAACTGCGCCGCGTGATCGTGGCCTACGAAGACCGCGTGGTGATGGCCCCCACGCTCGAAGAGGCGCTGCTGCAAGTGTTAGGCGCGGCCCCCATCGAGGAGGGCGTGGCATTGCCGCCCCTCATCGGCGATATGGAATCGCTGGCGGCGCAAGCCTGGGAGCACTACCAGACCGCGCAAACGTGCCTCGCCGCCGGGGATTGGACGTGCTACGGGCGCGCGCAGGCCGCGCTAGAGGAGGTCTTGCGCGCGATGGTGGGGGGGGAGGAGACGCCATGAGCTTACAGTATGTACGTATCCAGGATTTAGTCCAGGCTCGCCTCTACGAGAGCGAAGATCAGGTGATCCATGACGCCCTGCGGCATCTGTTGCTGGACAAACCCGACCTGCGCATCCAGGTTGCCATCCACCGGTATCGCGCCAATGCCAACCTCTCGTTGGCTCAGGCAGCGGCTATCGCCGGCGTGAGCTTTGAACGGATGAAGGAACTCCTGGCGCAACACAGTGTCCCGCTGCGATTAGGGCCGGTGGATGTGGCAGAAGCGCGCGCAGAAGTGGAAATGCTGTTGTGAGGTGATAGGGGGGCAGGCGGCCTTCTAAATCTGAAAAAGAAAGGTGCGTTGCATTTCCAAAATGCAACGCGCCTGTGCTTTTACCCTTTCAGAAGCTCCGCAGCTTCCGGCCTGTGCGCGCCCCCAGACTTGCCCTTCTTTCCAGCTTGCCGTATACTGACCGTGTTACAAAACATAACCAGCCCCGCGACCGAGCCTGGTCTTGGAGCATAGGGACGCGCAAGGATGAAGCATCCCAGAGCACAGAATCGGCCCGGCTGCAAACTGCAATGTTCTCTTGACCTACCTCAATTTATGTTATACAATGGGTAAGGAACTGACCGGGAAACTCCCCCACAGCCCGGAGCCGGGATTGCTCCCCCGCAGGATTTCCGTATCAGCGCGCCGGGGGTAGGTATACGGAAAAGATCGGCTTTTTGTACCGGAGCAGGGACTTAGGCGGAAAGTTTCCGCCTAATACATAGTTAGGCCCCATCAAATAGTTAGGAGCTATGGTTACAGTAAAACAGCTTTGTGAAGCAATAGCAAACGTCCTTTATGAGGAAAAGTCCTATAATCTTCCAAGAGTATGTGAAGAATTAGGGCTTGCTCCTGGTACTGAACAGGAAGCTTTCTCTAGCAAAATGGGCTATGTTCTACGTCGCCTTTCAGAAAAAGACGAGAGGTTTGTTAGGGAGGTAGCTTACAAGGTTTTAGACCAATATGATTCAACAGAGCTTCATAAAATCCTAGGGGAGTTTGTAGCTGATAGTCATCAGTTAACAGCAATTACCCGACAAAATTTATTAGATGGCCTCATACTGATCTGTCATTTCGCTAGAAAATAACTTTCATTAATAATTATCGTCGGCACATTAACATTCGAGAATCGCGTGGTTATCCCTGTGGCTCCCGTTACAGGGCTTTTGTGGTATAAACAAGCTAGC
>SLSP01000344.1 GCA_007130345.1 Thermoflexales bacterium | reverse complement strand
GATGGAGTAGGAAATCGGAGTACAACAGGTAAAATCTACGAAGCCTCGGCGAGATCACTCGCCGGGGCTTCGTCCTGTTTCACCTTTCAACTTCTTGCATCTGCCCCACAATTCGAGTCGTCTCCACGCTCACAGTGACGACACGCTGTAGCAGGTCGATGACTGAGTCCCCTGAAAAATCGGAATTTTCACGCACGCAGCCACTATATCTAGGAATTTGCGACACGCATACACTACCTATAGTATTCCAGCCAGTAAAAATTCCGATTTTTTGGCCTTTTTTCAGTAGAGTCATGACTGACTCTTTGAAATCTGCGAAACGATAAGTGTCGAAGCGCTCGCGGACGGTGGGATCGCGGGGCTTGCGCTCTTTGTAATAGGTGAGCACCCAATAGCGGTTTTGACACCTTATCAACTTGTCCCCATCATCGCATACAACGTCAGCCGATTGTTATGTCCATCCGCGCGGAAGCTCTCGCGCAGCGCCAGGCCCGCGTCCCGCGCCAGGCGCGCGGTCTCGGCCTCATCCACCAGATGGACGTAGCGCAGCGCGTAGCCGTCGCGCTGCCAGTCCAGCAAGTAGTCGCCGGGTTCGACGTCGGCTTCGGTCAGCCCGATGCGCTCCCAGGGGAGCAGACGCTTTCTCAGGCGCTCGATTTCCAGAAATTGCCAGTTCGCCATCACGATCTGGCCGTGGGGCGCGAGGCGACGCGCGGCCCGGCGGATGACGTTCAGCCGATTCGCGTAGCCGGGGATGTGATGCAGCACCGCGCGCAGCACCACCCACGCGAAGGGGCCGGCGACGGCGTCCGACCACGTCTCCGCCAGCAGGTCGCCCACGACGAAGCGCGCGGGAATGCCCGCCGCCTCCGCCTGCTGGCGGGCAATCTCCAACATCTCGGCGGCGTAGTCCATCCCGGTATATGTTGTCCCGCCAGGGACGAGGCGTGCGATCCGCCCGTGGCCGCATCCCAGGTCGAGGAGGCGGTCGCCGGGATACACCTCGGCCAGCACGCGCTCCAGGCCCGGTTCGGTGCGTGCCCGTGACGCGGCAAAGCTCCCCGCGAAGCGCGCGTAGAATTCGCGGTTGAGTGTGTTAAGTTGGGTGACGGTGGTTGGTTTCATAGGTCTTGTTGCGTTCTGCGTGTTGCGTGTTGCGTATTGCGTATTGACTTCTTTTGAAATGTGGCTGGTAATGATGAGCGTTTCAAGTTAACAAAAATTACGCAACACGCAATACGCAATACTTCTCACATTATAACACAGGGTAGGGGGCTTTGCGTCCCATCGAAAAAAATGATGGGTCATGGTATAATCTGGTTATGGCTAAAGGTGGCGTACCCGAACCCATTGACTTGACCCAACCCTCCGAACGCGAGCGGGTGGGCAACATCCTGGCCGCCATCCGCGACCTGTCCCCTGACGAGCGCGACCTGATGCCGATTCTGCGCCAGTATCCGCGCCCCGGCGGCACCTACGCCAAATCCCAATTGCTCGGCGCGTACCGGCAACTGGTCGATGAGGGCGTGCTGGACAGAGACCTCGCGCTGGAACGCCGTTTGCGCGGGCGACCGGTGCGCACCATCTCTGGCGTGGCCCCGGTCGCCGTGCTGACCAAGCCGTATCCCTGCCCCGGCGAATGTCTGTTCTGCCCCGACCAGGCCGGCGCGCCCAAGAGCTATCTGGATGGCGAGCCGGGCGTGCTCCGCGCTTTGCAGCAGGATTACGACCCCTACGACCAGACCCACGTCCGCATCACGGCGCTGCACGACATCGGCCATCCCACCGACAAGATCGAGCTGTTGATTCTGGGCGGGACGTGGTCAGCTTACCCTGAAGCCTACCGCGAACACTTCCTGCGCCGTTGCTTCGACGCGTTGAACGCGGACGCGCCGGCGTCTACGCTGGCCGAGGCGCTGCTCCGCAACGAAACCGCGCCCCATCGCAACGTGGGGCTGGTCATCGAGACCCGGCCCGACTGGATCACACCCGCCGAGGTCGCCCGGCTGCGTCACGAGGGCGTGACCAAAGTTCAGGTGGGCGCGCAGAGCTTCGACGACCGCCTCCTGCGCCTCAATCGCCGGGGGCATACCCTGGAGGACACGCGCCGCGCCCTGCGTCTGCTGCGGCTGGCGGGATTCAAGGCCGTGCTGCATTGGATGCCCAACCTGTACGGGGCCACCCCGGAATCTGACCTGGCCGACTTTGAGCGGCTGTGGCGCGATCCCGCCCTACGCCCCGATGAGATGAAAATTTATCCGACGGCCTTACTTGAAGAGACCGACCTCCACATGCGATGGCAGGCGGGCGAGTACGCGCCATACCTCGAAGAGACCCTGATCGAGCTGCTGATAGCGTGCAAGCAGATGGTGCCGCCGTACTGCCGCCTCAACCGCGTGATGCGCGACATCCCCGCGCCGTACATCGTGGCTGGCACCACCAAGAGCAACCTGCGTCAGATTGTGCAGCAGCGGATGGAGAAGGCGGGGCTGGCGTGCCAGTGCATTCGCTGCCGCGAAATCCGGGGACAGCGCCACGCCGACCTCGACGCGGTGACGCTGGAAAACGTGTGCTACGAGACGGACGCCACCACCGAGCACTTCTTGCAGTACGTGACGCCCACCGGGTTGCTGGCGGGCTTCCTGCGCCTCTCGCTGCCCACATCCCCTAGAGACGACCTGCCGCTGCCAGACATCCGCACCGCCGCGATGGTGCGCGAAGTCCACGTCTACGGCCCGGCGCAGACGCTCGGACGGCGCGGGGGTGGGGCGCAGCATCAGGGCTTCGGCTCGCAATTGCTGGAGCACGCGGCGCAGTTAGCGAAGGACGCCGGCTTCGACGAGTTGGCCGTCATCGCCGCTGTGGGGACGCGGCCCTATTACCGCGAACGGGGCTTCACCGAAGGCGCACTCTATCCCGTGCGCCGCTTAAGGAGGAAACGTTAATGTCCAACCTTCACCGTCATCCGATGAAAGACCTGCCACCGGGCTACACGCGCATCGGCGGGATAGATTTACGTGAAAGTCCCAAGCTCAACTGGATTTTGCAGATTGTGACGTTGGTGCTGTTTGTGATTTTCGGCTTCGCGTTCGTGCAGTTGACCCTTGCAATGCGTCCGGAGCTAATAGAGGAGACGTTCTCGCTGCCGCTGTTGACCTCGCTTATCGGAGTGTTGGTGGCTATGATTATCGTGCTGATCCTGCACGAAGCCGTCCACGGCATCTTCTTCTGGTACTTCATCCGCGCGCGGCCTCATTTTGGCGTTGGGCCGGGCTACGCTTACGCCGGAGCGCCGGACTGGTATCTGCCGCGCAATCAGCACATGGTGGTGGGCTTGGCACCGCTGGTGGTCATCACGGTGATGGGGATGGCGCTGGTGCTGGTGGTGCCGCCGCTGGTGGCGTGGATGGTGGTGCTCTGCGTCACGTTCAACGCATCGGGGGCGGCGGGTGACATCGGGGTGGTGGGGTGGTGCCTGACCCAATCCCCGGCCATTTTGGTGCAGGATACGGGG
>SLSP01000203.1 GCA_007130345.1 Thermoflexales bacterium | reverse complement strand
GGAGCGAGAGCATATCCTTTGATTTGTGACCTTGAAAGTTTAGCATTGAGTTCCTCCTTTTTTTGTTAAGATTATACCACTAGATGTGGGGGGTACCCGGCGAAATCCAAGAGAGCCCGCAAGATGTATCCCGGCGATGTGCCGGAATATGTCAGCGTGGTGGGCACGGATGCCTTTATGAAGTTCGTCGAATCCATCCAAGCCGAAGGCGTCGTCTTAGAGCAGGGCGCTATGGGCGAAACAACCCCACCCAAAACCCCGCTCGTGATAGAAGTTGACCACGAGAATGCCCAGAAAGACCTGGCGGCGTTGGATATCGAACTGCCCGTGCTTACGCCGCGTGTGTACCGCGAGTACAAGAACCTCAGCCAGTTGGACGTGGCCGCGTTAGAGCATCAGCCTGTGCCGTATCTCCAATTCACGGCAGAAGATCAGCGCGAGATTGTCTTCAAGGACATCACCACCGGGCAGATCACGCACACCACCATGCTGGATGCGGCTGGCGTAGCCGATTATCGCAGCGTCATCGGCTATTTTGCCCGCACTTTGAAAAAGGAACTGCGGCTGGTTAGCGGCTACGATGTGCTTTACGGCAAAGTCAAAGCCTTTGTGCGGGATGAGCTATTCGAGCATCCGGTAGACATGGAAGACCCTAACACCCTGCGCAACCTCTCGGAACTGGTCGCCACCAAAACCGTCATCGAAACCTTCAAGCGGGCCATCAACGCGCTCACCGTGCAAGACCAGGGCGACGCGAAAATCCAGAACACGGTTAAACTGCGGCAGACCCGGCCCTTTGTTACTCAAGATCAAGGCTACCTGGTGCCGAAAAAGAGCGTCTTCAATCGTATTGTCGGCGATAGCCGCTTCGAGCTACGCTTCGCCAGCTTCCTGGAAGACTGTCCCGATGTCCTGGCCTATGGCAAGAACTACCTGGCGGTGCATTTCACCCTGGATTACGTCAACGCGGATGGGGACATCTCCAACTACTACCCCGACTTCTTCGTCAAACTCGCGGGCCAGCGCGTGGTAATCGTCGAAACCAAAGGCCAGGAAGACCTGGACGTGCCGCAGAAAATGGCCCGCTTGCGGCAATGGTGCGAGGACATCAACCGCGTGCAGTCTGATGTAGCGTATGATTTCGTCTACGTTGACCAGGAGAGCTTTGAGGACTATCAGCCCAAGACGTTTAAGCAATTGCTGGAAGGGTTCGGGGAGTATAAATAAAGGCGGGGATTATCAAATCCCCGTCGTAACAGATCCGTCTTATGAGTGAACTTCCAAGCCTCCGTCCCCAGGAGCGGCTAAACAGCTTATCGTAAGTCGGATTGGCAATCCGGCGAGAGCCTTGCACGACATGGCGAATAGGCGAATGTTTTAAGACGCTAACACCAGCGCAACGGAAGTTCCTCCCCAGTTAGCCCCGCTTGGCCTAGCCAGAAACGTAAAGGCGCTTGCCGGATTGCCAAATCCGACAAGCGCCTGGTATATTTGGCGCTCTCCGCTCAGGGGAGCGCCAATATGGACGCGATTTTAATTGGCCGGTTCCTTCGGCTGCGTCTTGAGCCAGATACTAAAGGTGGCACCATACCCCACAGAGCTTTCCACCCACATCGATCCGCCAGTGGCCTCGATGATGCTCTTACTCATCGCCAGCGCGTATCCCGATGCGTCGCGGCGGAAGATTCGCTCGCGCTTCTCCGGCGAGAGGCCCGGCCCGTGATCTTTCACCATGATGTATACCCCGCCATCCCCTTTCCAGGCCGCCAGCTCGACCGCTTTGCCCTTGGGCGTGTAACGGATCGCATTGCCGAGCAGGTTTGTCAGAATCCAGCTTAACTTGCTGCCGTCGATATTAACCGGGGGCAGGGAATCTGGCATCTTGATCTCTAGACGCACGCCAGAATTTTCTGCCGCCGCTTGGATGGGTTGTTGCGCGGCTTCAATGAGTTCTCGCAGTTCGGTGATGTAGCTGAACTCAAAGTCCGCGTCACCTTCGGGATAGCCCTGTGACAGGCGTTGGTTGTAAGCGCGGATAATATCCCCACGACTGATGACCCCGATGATGTGCTCCGAATCCTCGACGGCAAAGACCGGCAGGACTTGCGTATCCACCATATCGATGGCCTTGAGCGCTTTCAGCAGGTGGTCGTCTTCGTGAATAATCACCGGGGGCAGTTGGACAAGGCGCTGTACCTGCATATCCTCGTCATAATCGCCATCGCGGTATCCAAACGCGGTGTGATAGCGCAACATCCCCAAAAACTCTCCGGTCTCTTCGTCGATGACGGGTAAGTAAGAGAGGAACGTGCGTTTGAACATGTCCCGCGCTTCGGTGATGGTGGCATGGCCGTGAATTGTGATGGGCTCGCGGATCATAATCTCGCGCACTTGCATACTCTCCATCAGCGAGGTCTCCTTGACGTTTTCAATATCCACCCCGCGCCGCAAGAGCTTGGTCGTGTAGATATTCTTCTTCTGATACTGTGACGCGGTCACGGAACTGATGATACACGCGAACATCAGCGGCAGGATGATTTTGGGGTCGCGGGTCATCTCGAAGATAATCACGATAGAGGACAGGGGCGCGTGGGTCGCGGCGGCGAACACAGCGCCCATCCCCACCATAGCGTAAGCACTGGGCATAGCCACGAAGCCGGGGAAAATCGCGCCGACAACTGTGCCATACGTGCTGCCCGTCATCGCGCCGATAAACAGCGACGGCGCGAAAATCCCGCCTGATCCACCACTGCCGAGGGTCAAGCTGGTGGCGAGAATCTTCGCCCCCATCAAGACGAAGACCAGTTGGGCCGGCAGGCGTCCATGCAACGCGGACTCCATAACCGGGTAGCCGGTGGCGTGGATTTGGGGCACCACTAGCGCGAGACCGCCAAGCAGCAAGCCGCCGAGAGCGGCCTTGCCCGCCTCGGGGAAGGGGATGTGCTCGAAGAGATCCTCAAAGGCATAGAGCAAGTTGGAATAAACCAGGCCCACAAAGGCGGCGAATAACCCCAAGCCAACGTAAAAGAACAATTCCCAGTACCCGACGAGCTGATGGGCCGGGATGTTGAAAATTGGCCCGGTGCGGCCAAACAGAGAGTTGGCGATCGCCGTGCCGGTGACCGCGGCAATGACGATGGGGGAGAAGCTTTCCAGTTTCACCTCACGCAGGATGACCTCCACACTGAAGATCACGCCGGCCATCGGCGCGTTGAACGTGCCCGCGATACCGGCTGCCGCACCCGCGCCCAACAGGGTTTTAATGCGCTCTGGCGTGAGCCGGAAGAATTGGCCGAGCGAGGAGCCGAAGGACGCGCCGATCTGGACTATCGGCCCCTCGCGGCCGGCCGAGCCGCCGGAGCCGATGCAGATTGCCGATACCAGGGCCTTGAGTGGCGCCACCCGGAAGCGGACTTTCCCATCGCGCAAGGCTACCGCTTCCATCACTTCGGGCACGCCATGTCCGCGCGCTTCTTTCACGATGTACGTGACCAGCGGGCCGACTATCGCACCGCCGAGCG
>SLSP01000110.1 GCA_007130345.1 Thermoflexales bacterium | reverse complement strand
GAGCAAGCCGCCGGTCAGGCTGAGGATCACGGCTTCGAGCAGGAATTGTCGGCGCACGTCGTCGGGATTCGCGCCGAGCGCCTGCCGCAGGCCGATTTCGCCCGTGCGCTCGGTGACACTCACGAGCATGATGTTCATAATGCCGATACCGCCCACAATAAGCGAGACGCCCGCTACCCACGCCAGCAGATTCCGAAAGGTCGCCGTCGTCGCCTCTTGCGCGCTGATGATTTCCTGCTGCGTCTGCACGGTAAAATCGGGCCGCGCCGGGTTGACGCCATGTTTCTCGGCCAGGACGGTGGTAATCCGCGCGATCACCCGGTCGAGGTCGGCCATGTTCTCCACCTTGACGTAGGCGGTGCGGATGCGGTCGCGCCCCATCTGCGAACGGGCGTAGTATTGGAAGAACACGGAGATGGGAATATAGACCCGGCCGTCGTAATCGGTATCACCCACGAAGCCTTTCTCCTCCATCACGCCGATGACGGTGAACCGGGTGGTCGCAACCGTGACCGTCTGTCCGATGGGGCTTTCTTCCCCAAAGAGGTCTTGCGCGATGCCATGCCCTAACACGGCCACTTTAAGACGCCGCGTGTTCTCCTCTTCCGTGAAAAAGCGGCCCTCGGTCACAGTGTAATCGCGCACCAGTGGAAAGGCCGCGTCCACGCCGAGGATGTTGATGTCCTCCAGCCGGGCCAGATTCCCCTCCACCTGTTGATGGGAGAACTCCTCGGCGGAGACGCCCACGATGCCGGAGACCAGTTCGGCGATAGCCTGCGCGTCCTCGTAGACGAAGTTCCGCGCTGCGCCCGGTTCGCCGCGCCGGGGAGCAACCAAGATGAGATTCGCGCCCAGGGCGTTGATCTGTTCGGCGATGGCGGCCTCGGCGCCGGCGCTGACCGCCAGCATGATGATGACCGCCGCCACGCCGATGATGACGCCGAGCGCGGTGAGGAACGAGCGGAATTTGTTGAGCGTCAGCCCTTCCCAGGCCACTTCGAGCGTTTCCCAGAAGCTCATTGCGCGCCTCCTGGCCCAGCGCCATTGGTCTGCACGACGCCATCGCGCAGGCGGATGATGCGCTCGGCGTGCGTGGCAAGGTCTGGGGAATGTGTGACCATTAAAACGGTCGCGCCTTCTGTGTGTAAGCGGTGCAGGATACTCATAATTTCTTCTCCCGATTGCGTGTCCAGGTTGCCGGTCGGTTCGTCGGCCAGGATGAGCGGCGGGCGATTGACCAACGCGCGGGCGATGGCGACGCGTTGTTGTTGCCCGCCGGACAGTTCGTTGGGCCGGTGATCCACGCGGTCGCCCAGGCCCACCGCTTCCAGCGCCGCGATAGCGCGCGCCTCGCGCTCATCCGCGTTGGGCTTGTTCTCCCAGGTGTACAGCATCGGCAACATCACGTTCTTGAGCGCAGACAGGCGCGGGAGCAGGTTGAAGGATTGGAAGACGAAGCCGATTTTAGCGTTGCGGATGTCCGCCAGATCGTAGACATCGAGCGTGCTCACATCCTCACCATCGAGGCGATAGCGCCCGCCGGTAGGCTGGTCGAGGCACCCCAGGATGTTCATCAGCGTGGATTTGCCCGATCCCGACGGCCCCATAATGGCGACGAATTCGCCCCGCCGGATGGTCAGGTCAATGCCGCGCAGCGCTTGCACGGCGCTTTTGCCCGCGCCGTACACCTTTTCAAGCGCGGCGACTTCGATGAGCGCGCCCGACATCACGGGACCTCCACCGTGCCGGTGCTGACCACGTCGCCGCTTTGTACGCCGGAGAGGATTTCCGCGCTGGCGAAGTTCCGCAGGCCCACCTCTACCGGGGTCAGGCGCAAGTTACCGTCGGCCTCCACCACGAAGACGGCGAATTGACCGGGGGCCAGCTCGCGCAACGCCTGCACCGGCGCCAGAAAGGTGCGGTACGACTCGCCCACGACGATTTCCACTTCAGCAGAGAGGCCGATGAGCAGGGGGATTTCGTCGGTGAACGTGATGCTCGTCCAGGCGTGGATAGCGGGGACGTTCTGGATCGTCGTCAGGGCCGGTTCGACGCGGGTGAGGGTCCCCTCGAAGACGCGGTCGGGGAAAGCGTCGAAGACAATGCGGGTGGGCGCGCCCACGACGGCCTTGTCCAGGTCGCTCTCTTCGAGGTTGAAACGCACGCGGGGCGTTTCCAGATTGGCGAGGGTGATGATGGCCGCCGCACCCACCGAGTCGCCAGCCGAGGCGGTGAGGCGCGTGACAATGCCATCTTGCGGCGCAATCAGCGTGGTAGCGGCGAGTTGCTCCTCAGCTTGTTGCAGCGCCAGTTGCGCCTGCTCCACCTGGAGCGCGGCAGTGCGCCGGATATCGTTCGTCGCGTCTCCGGTCAAGGTCTCGGCTTCGCGCAGCTCGGCCAGTTCCAGCGCGATTTGCGCCTGGCGCAGTTGCCGAAGCGCGTTGACGTCATCCAGGCGGGCGAGGGTCTGCCCGGCTGTGACGCGCTCGCCAAGCTCCACCAGCACCTCAGCCAGCACGCCGCCGCCCTTGAAACCGAGCGCGACTTCCGCCGCCGATTGCACCGTCCCCCGGCCCACCGCGGTGATGACAATATCACCCCGGCGGACGGTCGTGGTTTGCAGAGATTGCGCATCTGCATCTGGGGTCTGCGCCCGCGTGGTGGTGTAATAGTATGCGCCCGCCAGCAGCAGGGCGAAAAGTGCAATCCAGGGCCAGAACGGTTTGCGCCGTCGTCGTCTTTTGTTCATTGAAGGTCTCCTCTCAGACATCGGGTTTTTGTCAAAAACCCGATGTCTCTATGCTAGTTGGGATAAGCTACGGCGAGCGGAGGATGTCCGCTCGCCGCTTGAGGGGGTGATTTACTGCAAAGGTTAGGGCTGCGCGTTGGGACAGTTGGCGGCGTCAGCGCCGCGCATCATGCCCCGGCCTTGAGCGTTGCCGCCACGAAAGCCCATCCCGTTCCGAGGCTGCGCGCCTTCGAGGGCGTAGCCATTGCCCGCGTGACGCGGTTCCCAGGGGGCGTTGAGTCGATCCAGTAGATGCTCCGACATCTGCTCCAACATCGCGTCCGCTTGCTCTGGCGTGAAGCGCCCCTCGGTCACGGCTTGCGCCAGGGCTTCAGCGCGCGCGGCCATAATCACATCCGCGATGGCCTGCAACGTCACGCCGGCGCCCTCGGCTACGTCCGCGAAGGTCTGGCCGTCCTGCAACGCGGCGATCACGTCCGCCGGGGCCTGGCCGGTCACTTGCGCCGTCGCCTCGACCGGGTTAATGCCCCCACCCCGGAAACGGAAGCCGCGCATCCCGCGCCCGCCCGGTTCCCCTTCGGCCAGCATCCCAAAGCGCGGCGCGGCCTCTGGGGGCAATTCCTGCGCCATCGCCGTCAACGGCAGGGCCAACATCACCAAACCTAGCAACAACACTACCGGCAAACTTTTCTTCAACATGTCGAACCTCCTTAGTTCGGTTAGTTAATCTGATAGCAGTATAGCACGAGTGTGTGAAGATTTGATGAAGAAACGGT
>SLSP01000430.1 GCA_007130345.1 Thermoflexales bacterium | reverse complement strand
CATCGAAGGCGGCATACTCCACCTCCTGCATAATTTTAGGGCCAATATGAGGACTTAGCGACTCAACCGTTATAACGTCAACCGGGCGCTGCAATACCTCTTCCAACAGAAAGACCAGGTGCATAAAATTCCTAAAAGTCTTGCCCTCTGGCATAAACTCAACCAACACGTCCACATCACTGTGATCGGAGGCTTGTCCCCGCACAAAAGAGCCGAACAACCCGCATCGCCGCACGCCCAACGCTTGAATCTGCTGCTGATGCTCTTCCATTGTCCGCAACACCTCTTGCTTTGTCAAGTTTCGCATCACGGCCTAACCCCTTACTCCTGTAGCGCAATCTCCGTCAGAATAATCACATCGTCTGCCATCTGGGGGACGTGTAAACGTGCTAACGTGCCGGGGTCGTACATCCCCACACCCAGGCGATAGTCGCCGCTCGTGGCAGCGGGATCGATAGTAAGGGTATGACGATCCTGCAACACTTCGCCTTCAATCCAGGAGAAGGTCGGACATCCCCCCGCGCATGGCGGCCCGTCGTGTTGCCCGGCTAACTGTCCATCGGGACGGTACAAGTGAACGAAGACGGTATAGCCCTGTGAGGGCGCGGTATCGGCCTGCCAATACAGTGTGACTTCGAGAGCTTCTCCTGGCCGCATCGCGCCGGATGGGGCGAGGTCGTAGCCCAATAACCGCACGCCATCTGATAAGGGCTGCTCGTGGGGATAGGCTATGTCCGGTGGCGTGAATTGGCGCGCGCGCCCGCTGATCACCACCGGTTGGCAAGCCTCCGGGTCAGCGGGGAGCGTGATATCCGGCTCCTCAACGGGGACCAAGTCGAGGGTGACGTAGTATGTGCCATCGGGCATATCGCGCGGGATCAGCGGGACGTGGGTGCTGCGCAGCGGTTCGCCGGGTTGCCAACGCGAGGTGGGATGCGTAGCAGGCAGCAGCGCCTCGTGCATGGTGTGCGCAATTGGCCCGCCACAATCGTCCACGCGCCATTGGAAACGCACGGCATAGTCTCGCAGCGGCGCTTTGAGCGTGTACCAATAAAGCATTGTGCTGAACAACTCGCCCGGCGCGGCGTGCCCCACCATCAAACGTTCCCCCAACGCCACTTCATTGTCCAGTCCCATCCGGGTGACATTTGCGGGCGGCGTGACAACCGGTGCCCCGGTCGCCAGCAGCGAGCCAAGTCGCGCAGCCTCGGCCACGTCGCCAGTTGCCGCGTGATAAGGCAAGGGCTTCTGGTATCGCTCCAGGCCAAATTCCAGGTGCAATGTGACCGGCGGCGTGTAAGCCGGGAGGGGGAAGCCGATCATCTGCGCGACCACGTCTCCAGGTTGCCAATCCCACGGGGCCAGGGGCAATAGATTAGCGCGCTGATCCCAGATGGTGCCATCTTCATCCCGCGATGTGAGAGTGAACCACAGAGGCGCGTCGCGGATCAAATCGGTGGCTTCAGGGACACGCCAGTAGATGATCAGCGTGACGCCCTGGCCGCGCTCAACTTGCGCTGGCAGATCATAGCCGAGAAGCGTAATAGCGCGTTGGAAACGCCCCTCTAACGGAGTCTGTGGCGTCCAGGGGAGTTGCGCGCGCTGCGCTGCCGGGACGCGCGTATGAGCCGATTCCAACGCGCCGTTGGTCGCGTGGACGAGCGTTAGGGGCGCGGCGGACTGTGCCCAAGGCTGGAGGATGTCAGGCGGTGGCAGCGCATCCCCAAAGAAATAGAGCGCGTCCCCCGACGTGCTGACGGCCTGGGGGAAGACGAGCGCGCTCCGCCCGACGAACCATTGAATCGGGCCGGTATAGCGTGTCTGGAAGCGCACGGCATCCCGACACAAATCGGCGGCATAATCACAACTGACCAGCACCCGCGTATCATCTGGGACAGGCAACTGGGCATCCAGAGCCGCCCCAACTTGCGCGAGGCCCGCCGCGTAGATTTCACGCGCGCGCGGTTCTTGTGCCCATTGTACAAAGTACGCCTGCCCATCTTGCCACGCGATCAGCGCGAGGCCCAACGCGGCAATCCCCGCCATGCCCCACGAAAGACGCGGCGATTCAGCGACAACTTCCAAGCGCCGCCAGAGCGCGTCGAAGGCCAGTGCGGGGAGCAGGTAGATCGGAATCTGCGCGCCAATCACGCGCAAGAATGAGGGGGTGCCGAAGGCTAACACCGTCGGGGCCAGCATCGCGCTGGCCCAGAGCAAGAGCAGTTGATAGCGGGGATCACGCCATCGCCACAGAGATAGCAGCACGCCCGCGTAAAACCACAATCCCGTTATCTGGTCGAATAGAGGACGCTGCGATACGTTGTAATACCAATCGCCTTCACCGCGCACTGTGAACATCCCGGCTGTCTTAACCATAGATTGCCACAGCGGTCGCGGATTACCGGCTCGAAGATGTTGCAGCGTGCTGTCCAACTCTCTAATGCGCTGATTCGCCAACTCAGGATATTGCACAATGAATCGCCCGAAGGGCCAGAAGATGAGCAGCGCAATCCCGGCCGCGAGAAGAAGCCCCAACCACACTTGATGGCGTTTCGCCCCGGCCCAGGGATGCCGGTCGCCCAGCACAGCGCGGGTCATGAGCCACGCTATCGGGACGACGGCAAAAAAGCGTCCGGGTAGGTACGTGTAAGTCAAGACACCGAGGGATACTCCGGTCACAATCCACCAGCGCCACCGCCGCTCGTGTAACCCGCGCCAGAGCGCGTACAAGCACAACGCGCTCCACGGCACCATCGACACGGCGCGCAATCCCACCCGGCTGGTGAATATCGGCCAGAAGGACACACTCAACAGCGCCACCGTGAGCAAGGCCACGCGCTCGCCCCACAGTCGCTTGACCAATATATAGGCCAATACAATCCCGCTCATGCCGCAAAGGATGGCGGGCAGGCGGATGGTGAAGGGACTCGCGCCCCACAATTTAACGCAGATCGCCATCAGGTAGAAGAAGAACGCCTCGCGCCCAAAGTTGGTGGTGAAAAACACGGGCAGATGATCCCATCCCCACATGTTGACCGCGTCGGCACCGTTCATGCTTTCGTCGCCACTCAAGCCGGGCGGCACCTGCTCAATGCCGACCACACGCAAGGCAAACGCGAACAACAACAGTATCAAGAGTAGCAACCGGGTAGTTTTCATAGATAGTTTATCTACTTTTGCGTTTCACACAGCATAACTTACACCCTGGTTTCCCAGGGCCTCGTCTCGACTCCACCCAGCACACCCCCTACTCCCCCATCTCGCGCAGCGCGTCATACGCGGGGCGCACCGCGCCGCCCTCCCACGCCTCAAAGTCGCCGTCGAAGCCCCACCAGAAGGGATCGACGATGCTCCACCAGAACTCCTCATTCTCCGGCGTCCAGTGCGAGTCGGGGATGTTCCACACGACTAGCGGGCCGATCCAGGGCGTCCAGTGCGCCTCGGCGTAGCGGATGGCGCGCACCAGGTAGTCGCCCTGCTGCTCCGGCGTGACGGCGAACCAGGCGTAGTCGGGATGCTCCGGGCTGT
>SLSP01000193.1 GCA_007130345.1 Thermoflexales bacterium | reverse complement strand
TCAGATCCGCGACTACGCGGCGAACCGGGGAACTGACGTTCCCCTTGGAGCAAATTCAACTGGGGAGTTATTTATGCCGCGCTGTACTATGCCCACGCAGCGGCGAGGGCTTCGGCTTGTTCGAGGACGGTCTGGGTGGCTTGGGCTTGCAGGTCGGGGGGATAGCCGTGTTTGAGTAGAATGCGCTTGACGAGGACGCGGATGCGGGCGCGCGCGCTCCGGCGCACGGTCCAGTCGATGGTGACGTTTTTGCGCACGGCGCGGATGAGTTCGCGGGCGATGACGGCGAGTTTGGCGTCGCCCATCACTTCGACGGCGCTGGCGTTGTCGGCGAGGGCGTCGTAGAAGGCGAGTTCTTCTTCGCTGAGGCCCAGGGTTTCGCCGCGCTGCCCGGCGGCGCGGAGGTCTCGCGCGAGGCGGATGACTTCGAGGACGATTTCGGCGGCGTCGATGCTGCGGTTGGTGTAGCGCTTGAGGGCGTCTGCGAGCAGGGCCTCGAAGGAGCGCGCCTGGACGACGTTGGTGCGCTTGCGGGCCTGGATTTCGTCGAGCAGGAGTTTGCGCAGCAGTTCCAGGGCCAGGTTCTTGTGCTCCATCCCCGCGACTTCGGCGAGGAAGTCGTCGGAGAGGATGGAGACGTCGGGGGTATCGATGCCGGCCGCGTCGAAGATGTTGAGGACTTTTTGTGAGGCGACGGCCTCGGAGACGAGTTGCTTGAGCGCGCCTTCGATCTCATCGCGGCTGCGCCCGGAGCCGGCTGTGTGCTTGGCAAAGCTGGCGCGCACGGTCTGGAAGAAGGCCACCTCGTCGCGGATGGCCAGGGCTTCTTCCTGGGGCATCGCCAGGGCGAAGGCTTTGGAGAGGCGCGCGACGGCGTCCATGTAGCGCTTTTTGGTATCCTCGCGCTGGCGCAGGATGTGATCCATCGCCGCCGGGATGACGCGCACGCGCTCGGCAGGCGTGCCGGTGAGGAAGTCGCTGTAGTCGAAGCCGTGGAAGAAGGCTTGGACGCGCTCGTAGGCGGTCTGCATCAGGACGACGGCCTGCTGCTGGTTTTCGGCGGGCAACCCGCGCCCGCCGCTGCGGGTGTAGGTCGCCATCGCCTCTTTGAGGTCGGTGGCGAGGCCCAGGTAATCGACGATGAGGCCGCCTTCTTTGCCGGGATAGACGCGGTTGACGCGGGCGATGGCCTGCATCAGCCCGTGGCCGCGCATCGGTTTATCGACGTACATCGTGTGCAGGCTGGGACAGTCGAAGCCGGTGAGCCACATGTCGCGCACGATGACCAGCTTGAAGGGGTCGGCGGCATCCTTGAAGCGCTCGGCCAGGTCTTTGCGCCGCGCTTTGTTGCGGATGTGGGGCTGGTAGTGGGCGGGATCGCCGGCGGAACCGGTCATCACGACTTTGATTTCGCCGGCATCGTCGCGGTCGCTGTGCCACGCGGGGCGCAGGGCCACAATCTGGGCGTAGAGGTCGACGGCGATGCGGCGGCTCATCGTGACGATCATGCCTTTGCCTTCGAGGGCCTCCAGCCGCTGCTCGAAGTGGGTGACGATGTCCTGGGCCACTTGCTTGAGGCGCTCTTCTGCCCCGACCAGGCTTTCCAGTTGCGACCACTTGGTCTTGAGCTTCTCCTTGCCTTCCAGCTCCTCGCCTTCGGTGATTTCCTCGAAGTCGGGGTCGATGCGCGGGCGGCGATCCTCGCGCAGTTGGAGTTTGGCGATGCGGGCCGAGTAGTAGATGGGGACGGTGGCTTCATCTGCGACGGCGCGGTAGATGTCGTAGATGTCGATGTAGTCGCCGAAGACCTGGGGCGTGTTGACATCGGTGGCTTCGATGGGCGTGCCGGTGAAGCCGATGAAGGCGGCGTTGGGCAGGGCGTCGCGCGCGTATTTGGCGAAGCCGTAGGCCAGGTAGCCCTCCTCTTCTTCCGCGCTTTTGACGTAGTGGGCCTGGAAGCCGTACTGGCTGCGGTGGGCCTCATCGGCGATGAAGATGATGTTGTGGCGGTCGGAGAGTTGTTCGTACTCGCTGGCGCGGCCTTCGGGGCGGAATTTCTGGATGGTGGTGAAGATGACGCCGCCGGAGGCCACGCGCAGCAGCGTTTTGAGGTGCTCGCGGTCGGCGGCCTGGACGGGGTTCTGGCGGAGCAGGTCTTTGCCGCCGGCGAAGGTGCCGAAGAGTTGGTCGTCGAGGTCGTTGCGGTCGGTGAGGACGACGAGGGTGGGGTTTTCCAGCGCGGGGTGCTGGATGACTTTGCCCGCGTAGAAGAGCATCGACAGGCTCTTGCCGGAGCCTTGCGTGTGCCAAATCACGCCGACCTTCTGATCGCCCTGGGGGGAAGCGGCGCGCGCGGTCTGGGCGACGGCCTTGTTGACGGCGTGAACCTGGTGGTACTGGGCGATCTTCTTGGCGTAGATGCGCTGGCCCGATGGGGCCTGCTCAAAGACGGTGAAGTGACGCGCCAAATCGAGGAAGATGGCGGGGTGGAGCGCGCCCTTGATAAGCACTTCCAGTTCCGGGTCGGTTGCGGGAGCCAGGTTTACGCCATCCTGGTTTGGCCCGCCTGTAGGCCAATACGTGCGCCAGCGCTTGAACCACTCGAAGCCGGAGGTGAGCGCGCCCATCCGGGCTTCGACACCATCGCCGATGACCAGGACGGCGTTGAAGGTGAAGAGCTGGCCGATTTCGGCCTGGTAGGTCTGAAGCTGGTGGTAGGCTTTGTCGAGGGTGGCGTGTTCGTCCTGGGGGTTCTTCAGCTCGATGACGATGAGGGGCAGGCCATTGACGAAGCAGACCACATCGGGGCGGCGGGTGGTGCGCACCTGGGCCGCGTGATCCACGCCGGTGACGGTAATCTGGTTGACGGCCAGCCAGTCGTTGCGCTCCGGGTGGTCGAAATCCACCAGCCAGACTTTATCATGCTTGGTCTGGCCCTTGACCTTGTAGCTGACATCGACGCCTTCGACGAGGCGACGGTGGAAGGCGGCGTTGTTGAGGACGGGGTCGGTGCTTTCGACGCGGGTGGCCTTGCGGATCGCCTCGTCGATGGCGCCGGCGGGGACGTGGGGGTTGATGCGGCGCAGGGCCGCGCGCAGGCGGCCTTGCAGCACCACGTCATCGAAGGTGGCGCGCTCTGGGGCCGCGCCGTCAGGTTCGAGGTCGGGGCCGTAGGCGGTGGCGTAGCCGAGTTCGCGCAGCCAGGCGAGGGCGGCTTCTTCAATCGTAGATTCGGCAAATTTGGGCATGGGCACCTCTTTTGACAGGATTTACAGGATGAACAAGATGAACAAGATGAAAACCCCAAAAATGTGTTTCCTCAATATCTGGAGGTGCAGACTTCCGAAGTCTTTGAGAGACCCCAAAATTTAGCGCGCTTTCCGTAAGACTTCGGAAGTCTCCCCGGTTTATTGAAAAGTTGCCAAAACATCCTGTAAATCTTGTTAATCCATTAGTGTCATAAAGACTTCGCCGCGCCAACCGCCGCCGAATGAATTCGACGGCTGCTATCCAAAACCCGTTAAAACGGGTT
>SLSP01000555.1 GCA_007130345.1 Thermoflexales bacterium | reverse complement strand
TTCACGCGGATGCGCCACCCCTCCTGGAGATAATCGGGGTCGCGGGGGAGGCCGCGACTCTCCCAGAGGTGCGCGTTCCAGGCCCAGAATTGCTGCTTGGTCAAGCCGTAGCGCGTGATGATGGCCCAGACCGTGTCGCTTGTGGATACGGTGATGTAGACCGGTTGCGGAACCAGTGAGACAGGTGATGTTTCCGGCTCGATGATTAGTGGGGTGCGCTCGCCGGTTTCCAGACAGGGGATGTTCACCGATTCCAGCAGGGGCCAGAGCGCCTTCTCGGTGTTAGCCGCGTGATAGACGCTGAAAAAATCGACGCCGTGGCGGGTGATGCCTTCGACCCAGGGGATGAACTCCTCGGCCAGAAAGGTCGGCCCCTTGAGGCTGTGCAGCGGCGAAAGCACCGGATGCACCTCCGGGGTCTTGTCCCAGAGCAGGCTCAAATCTCCGATGGCCTGATACACCTCGCGGTCGATCACCTGATCCGGTGTGTTGCCCCAGGCGGCAAAGCAGAGCGGCATCCAGCCCCCCTGGCAGATGGGGGCCAGCGCCTCGAGGGCCTGGCGGTCGGGCAGATGCGCTAACGGCGGGGACGCCACAAAGAGCCGGTCGCGCGGAATCTCTACGTTATTCAGCGCCTGGGCCAGCGGGCGCACTTGATTGCCCGTGACCATAGCTTCTCCCAGATAGAGCACGAGCACCTCGTAGCCCTGGGTCAGCCCTTCGACCACGGCCTTCAGCGCCTCCTGCGGCGCGCGATCCGTCACCTGCACCCAGGCCAGCGGGCGGAAGCCCATCGTGCGCACGCGCTGTATCATGTGGCGCGTGGTCTCCGGGAAGTAGTGCGGGCCGTGGCCTATCTTCACCATCAGGTACTCCGCTTCGATGCTCGTTGCCATTTCGGCGGCGCGTTGCAAATCGTAAGAATGCGCCAGCCATACCCCTTTACCACAAAGCTCTGCCATAGATATCTCCCATCTCCCTATCAAATCCTGCTCATTATAGCCAGGTTGACCTAAACCGCAACCACGCTAGAGTTAGCGCAGGGGAGACTTCCGAAGTCTATCTCCCCAAATACTGAGATGATACCCAGGACGGGCTTGCGAGCGTTAAATGCGATAGCCCTAGTGGACGGCACTTGACAAGGCCCCGGCCCTCTTTACAATGTGAGCATGCGCGATGACATTGAACTCGTAATTTTGACCGCCTTTAACCGGCACACCCCACTGATGGGATGCTCGGAGAACTCGACGTGCGCTGGCATCACGCCTTGACCCCGCTCCAGCGGCGCATTTTGCTAGGGATGGCCTTGAGCATTGTGGCCGCCCTCAGTCTGCTTGGGTGGAGCGTGTGGTCTACCACGCGCCACGGGCAACCGACCTCGCCGCCGCCCACGCCCACGGGGCCAACCTCGCCGTTGGCAACGCCGACGGACACCCCGACGCCCACCATCACTCCCTCACCTACCGCCACGCCCACGCGGACGCCGACGCCTACCCTGACCCCCACGCCCGTCTTCGATCCGGCTATCGCGGGCATCGTCGCCGCCGACGTGGCCGAGGCGCGCGGCATCCTCCCCCGGTGGAGCACCCCGCTGACCCTGGTGGACGAGTATGATTTGGCGGTCTTCCTCTACAGCCACTACGAACAGTCGCCGCCGCTGATCTTCCAAATCCGCGCGACGCTGGAGGTGTTGGGCCTGTGGTTTTGGGATGACCTGCAGCCCGACCCGGTCAGTCAAGCGAGCCACGCCGCCGCGCTCTACATCCCCCAAGAGGATAGCATCTACTTCCGCACCGATTGGGATGGCGCATTGCAAGCGCTGGTCTGGCAATTGGCCCACGGCTATGCCCGCGCCATCCCCGACCAGTACGGTTCCCTGCCCGCGCTGATGAACGACGCGGCCACGTTGGACCGTCGATTGGCCCTCGCCGCCGTCGCCGAGGGTGACGCGCTGATGGCGCTCTGGCTCTACGCCGAGGCGGAGCCGGGCACGGAGCTTGCCACCGACCTGCGCCGCCAGATCGAAGCGGCGACGCTGCCCCGTTGGCGCATCGCGGACCCGCTGCTGGAAGATGTCTCGCGGCTGCCGCTGGCGTTGGGCGCGAACTTCGCGGCGGCGCAGGTCGCGCTTGGCGGCACGGACGCGCTGGACGCGGCTCTCATCCGCCCCCCGCGCTCCACCGAGCAACTGCTCCACCCGGAACGCTATCTCTCCGGCGACGAGCCGCTGATTCTGGAACCGCACACGCCCCCGCTAGGCCGCGAGTGGACGCTGATCCATACCGAGACCGTCGGCGAGGCGCTGATGGGGCTGACGCTCCTGGAGTGGAGCAACGGCGTGTTGCGCCCCGAGGCTGCCGAGGATTGGGGCGGCGATCTGCTCCAGGCGTGGGAGCGGGCCGATGGCGCGCGCGTGGCCCTCTGGCAGATGGCGTGGGATACCTCAGAGGCGGACATCCGCTTCTACGCCAACCTCGCCGGCGCGCTGCCGCATCCCCTGCTGGCCGAGGCGGACTACGACACCACCCCGCCTTCGACGCTGCCCGCCGGGCGCTGGTGGGGCGGAGACGAGGGCGCCGTCTTCTTGCGGCGCTACGCCGACCGCGTGTGGCTGGTCTGGGGCGACGACGTGGCTGCTGTCGAACTCGTCGGGCAGTCACTCCGCTAACGCCGATGCTCGAAGCCAGCGTGTGGGTTTATTGGCTGCGTCACGCGCCGCGACGGCTGCGCCGGTGGATTCGTCCGGCCCTCATCCTCGGCGGATTGGCCGCTGGCTGGACCGCGTGGATGCTTTTGGGGCACTACGCTCACATCATCTATCACCCCGAAACCCTCGACCAGTTGCCGCAGCGCCCGGTGGCCGTGGTCTTCGGCGCGGGCTACTGGCCGAGCGGGCAACTCAGCGCGATCTTGCAGGATCGCGTGGACGCGGCCATCGAGTTGTACCGCGCCGGGCGCGTCGAGAAGTTGCTCTTCAGCGGCGACAATCGCTTTGTGGACTACAACGAGCCGGCGCAGATGCTCGGCTACGCGCTCGCCCAGGGCGTCCCCCGCGAGGCCATCGTGCTCGACTACGCCGGGCGGCGCACCTACGACACCTGCTATCGCGCCCGCGATATCTTCCAGGTGGGCGAGGTTATCCTCATCACGCAGCGCTTCCACATGCCCCGCGCCCTCAACACCTGCCGGGGCCTGGGCATTGACGCGGTGGGCTACGTTGCCGACCGCCATCGCTACCCCCGCCGCTCTCACACCTGGTACTGGTTCCGCGAAAGCCTGGCGCTGTGGCGCGCGCAAATCGATTTGTACCTGTATCGGCCCGTCCCGGTTTTGGGCGAGCCGCTGCCTATTATGTCCAATCAGTCAAATCAGTAAATAGAAAATGGCAAATCACGTTCGCCATTGCCATTCGCCCAGGAGGTAATCCAACGATGAAAACGACCCACGGCTTTACCCTGAGCAAAGAAGAGCATATCCCCGAACTCAACTCGCTGGCTCGCCTCTACCGGCACGCGAAAACCGGGGCGGAATTGCTC